>NZ_JALNTK010000039.1:0-14859 GCF_023161865.1 Pseudoalteromonas sp. 2CM36K | reverse complement strand
TGATGTATAGCGATTTGATTTTTTCATAGTTCCAGTTTCTCAAGTTATTGAGTCTCTGGCAAACACGGGGCGATTCATTTAGTCACTAATAGTGGGCATTTGGATAATCAACATTTAGTGGTTCAAACTTCATATTCCCTAAGCAGCCAAATTTGCTGTAATCAATTTTTATATATCAAATACAAGCTGTCTACCCCCACGAGCTGACGCTTCAAAGGAGCACTCTGGTAGTTAACTATTTTCTCTATCCGACGTGGATGCTTCTTTCAGATCAGCATTTTGCCAATATTAAAGCCGAGATTTGGAGAAACTTAGCTTTCTGACTGCTTTAGAGCCTTCCACTTTAAATCTTCTGGATAGGATTTAGGTTTGGTTTTTTGCAACAATTTACCTCCATGAGTTAGTTTTCTCATTTAATGAGGTAGCCAAACTACTGATTCAGAAGACCAATAACTAAGTGGAGCCGTGTGGATGAATGTGAAGTAACGGTTAATTTTTTAAAATTGAGCAATGGCAATTATTACCTTTGATATGTAAAATCAACAGGCGTTCAAAAATAATATCTTTGACATAATTTTAACAGGGTAAGCTCAGAATTTTGTTGGGTATATTATAACTATTAATATGGAATTTTATGAAGTTTAGGTTGAAAAAGGAGCAATATGCTTCGTTAATGTATAGTTTATTTTGGACTAGCTTGACTTTTTTATTTGTCAGCATTCCATTTCTAGGAATTAGTAAATTTCAGCACCTTAGTGACAGTGATTTTAGCACTTCCTTACCTATTAATACTATGCTCTTACTAGCCTTAACTGCTGTGTCACTGATTTCTATTGTACAAAAAAGAAATATCCTCTTTACGTTTAGCCTTGGTATTATGGCTACTATATTGTTTATTAGCGCACTTAGTTATACAAATAAATTAATTTCAAACTTTACCATGCCTTGGCTACAGTTCTTCTGTTGGGTTCTGGTCTTAATTGGTTTGCTTAGTGCCTATAAAAAGCAAAGTCCTTTTTTTAGAAAGTGCAGTGTGATCAGTTTTAGTATTCTGGTAGTTGTAGTCATATCTTTATTCTCTGTTAACTCTGGCTCTTTAGGTAGTTTGCAATTTAGTACAACTCCTTATGAATCCTCAAACACTTCTATTTTTCTCCTTTTTAGTGCTGCTGCTGGGTTGATTATACCAATGGCTTCTCTCTTTGATATTAAAGCTCATAGTCGTAGTTTAGGCAGTTGGCTTGTACTACTACTTGCAACTTTCACATTTTTGCTGTGGTTAGATTTTATGCATCAAATAGAAGATGCTAATGGAAAAGTAGCCAAGGAAACTTTATCAAAAATTCAGCAACAAACAGAACAAACTATAAAAGAACAGAAAAGCTTGATGCAAAGGTTAAGCGATCGTATTACTGGAAGTGATTTTATTTACCCTCCAAAACAGTTGAATTTAGATTTTAAGACCTACTTACGTGATTTTAGCTATCTTGACTATATTTCTATTTTAAACAGTTCAGGAAATTTGCACTACTCCGCAGCACAAACTATAGCTATTAAAAAATGGTACGACGACTATGTTGCTACTAAATCAATTTTGTGGCCAGAACAACGTGATAACGAGAATGACGAAAACGCTTATTTTTATTATGACAATCGAATAGATCATACTTTCTTTACTCTACGACTACGTCAGCCTAACACGCATGAGTTATCTGTCATAGTTGCAGGAATAAACTTCAAACAACTGATGCAGTCAATAATTCCTCTAATTGTACCCAGAGGTTATGCCGTCACTTTAGCCCATGAAAATAGTCAAGAACTTTTAGTAAGTCAGCTTGACCCTACGCGACAATACTTTTTATTAAGTAAGAACAACCTTCACAATTCGCAAAGTGAAATGAGATGGCAGTTATCTTTGTATCAAGATTTTGATATTCGACCTAACCATGTCCAGCAGGAAGCAGGATTGATATTAATTGCTGGATGGTTAGCTTGCTTTTTAGCATTGCTATCTCAACAGTATCAGCAACAAATTCATATGCATAAGACGCGTTTAATTTCCGGAAACCGAAAACTCCGCAAAAGCCTTAGTTTACAAAAAAAATTGAAAACACATCATATGAAGTTTATGGAAAATTCAGCCGATCTATTACTTATTGTTGATGGGGATGGAAGGATTTTAGAGGCCAGTCATTCCAGTTATACAATATTAGGTTATACCGCAGAGGAACTTAATGGCAGGATGTTTATGGATTTTGTGCATCCAGGTGATCATCAAGCCACTGAGCATGAAACTCAAAACATCATTGAAGGGCAACATACTAAGCAATTTCGGAATCGGTATATTCGCAAAAGTGGTGATGAGGTGCATTTAATGTGGTCAGCACAATATGTGGCTAGCATGCAAACATTGTATGCCGCAGGGAGAGATATCAGTGAATTAATTAAAGCAGAAAGCTATCAAAAAGCGCAGCAGCAAATTTTACACCTGATTTCGGTCGATGCCCCACTTGACGAAATATTAAAGAGAATATGCTTAATGGCGCAAATTCATTATCCGGCGGTTAAGGCATGTGTGATGCTCAAAGTTGGTCAGAAACTAAAGATTGCCTCAGCGCCCTCATTTAGTAAGCAATTTCATTCAGCGTTAGCTAATATCGATATAGATGATAATGTGGTTTCATGTGGTACAGCAGCTTTTAATACTAAGTTAGTAATTACAAAAGATATTAGCAGTGATAAAAGTTGGCAGGGTTACGCAGAGGCTGTTTTAACTGAACAACTATTGGCCTGTTGGTCATTACCAATGGTAACAAGAGAACATAAGATACTAGGCACATTTGCGCTTTACTGCAAAGAGAGTAGAGCGCCGAATTCGGAAGAGCTGGAGTTATTAAGCAGTTGCTGCCGCTATGCTGCTAATGCAATAGAGCGTACAGAGCAAAAGCGTTTATTGTCAGAAAGCGAGCAACGCTTTCGCTCGTTGTATCAGTTTAATCCTGATCCGGTTTATATTTTAGACCAGCAAGGTTGTTTTACAGCAATGAACAGATCAGGCTGTGAATTATTACAGTGGCCGTTAACTGATTTACAACACATTCACTTTGCTGATGTTATTGTTGAAGAACATCTATCTCGGGTTACGAAATACTTTAAGAATGCTTTAACTGGTAATTCGGAAAGCTTTGAAGCGAGTATAGTAAGTAGTAATGGCTCGCAACACGAATTAAACATAACAATAATCCCCACCTGGGTTAATGGCAGAGTAGTTGGTGTTATTGGTATTGCTAAAGATATCACTGAGCGCTTAAAAATAGAAAAACAACTTAAGTTGTTTAAAAGAGCGGTTGATGCAAGCTCAAATGGAGTCATCATCAGTGATATTACCCAAAAAGATATGCCTATAAGCTATGTTAATTATGGATTCGAGAAACTCACGGGCTATAGCCAAGCAGAGATTGAAGGTAAAAACTGTCGCTTCCTACAAGGTAAAGAGCGGGACGAGATGGTTACTAAGCAAATTCGTAATGCTATCGCGGCAGAACAGGAAGTTAGCGTAGTACTGAGGAATTACCGTAAAGATGGCAGTGGCTTTTGGAATAGTTTATTTTTATCACCAGTACCTAATGATGATGGGGTCATTACTCATTATATTGGTATTCAAACTGATATAAGTGGGCAAAAAAATTATGAAGATGAACTTGCTTTTAATGCGTTTCATGATTTATTAACTGGCTTACCCAACCGAAAGTTATTACATGACAGATTATCGCAAAGTATCAAGATCAGTTCACGCCATAGAGAGAAAGTTGCAATACTCTTTATTAACCTAGATGGCTTTAAATTAATTAACGACAGTCTCGGGCACTTAGTTGGTGATGAGGTTCTCTGTAAAGTAAGTGCACAAATTAATAAACAAATTCGTTCAGGCGATACACTAGCTCGAGTCGGTGGAGATGAATTCATATTAATGCTTCCGGATTTAAATGAACTTAATCAATTAACAATTATGGCTGAACGGGTTCTTGGTGTAATCTCTGAACCATTTTTAATAAGTGGTAAAGAGCTAGAGTTAACTGCAAGTATTGGTGTTAGTGTTTTTGATGAGGGCATACATGGGCCTATAGAGCTTATTAAACGGGCTGATTTAGCTATGCAAAGAGCAAAACAAGTCGGTCGTAATAATATTCAGTTTTACGAATCTGGCATGGAACAAACTCTTAGTAAACGACTCAGTCTCAGAACAATGCTAAAGCAAGCGGTAGCAAATCAAGAATTTGAGCTCTTTTACCAACCACAAGTAGCAGCAGACAACGGGCATATTATAGGCATAGAAGCGTTATTACGGTGGCAACACCCAGAACTTGGGTTTATTGGACCTGATGAATTTATCCCAATAGCAGAGGAAATGGGGTTAATCGTTGAAATCGGTCAATGGGTGATTGAGGAAGCTTCCAATTACAACCGCTCTTTGCAACAGCGAGGCTTGGCTAAGGTTATAATGGCGGTTAACTTGTCTTCACTGCAATTTCAACGTGTGAGCTTTGTAGAGCAATTAGAAGCAACATTGAACCAAGCAAAATTAGAACCTAAGTGGTTCGAGTTAGAATTAACCGAATCACTATTATTAGAAAACATTGAACAAGTTGTAGATAAACTACAGCACCTGAAGCAATTAGGTATCAGTATTGCTATCGACGATTTTGGAACTGGTTATTCCAGTTTAAACTATTTAAAGCGCCTACCGATTGATAAGCTAAAAATAGACAAGTCATTTATACGAGAGCTAGTAACTGATCAAAAAGATACAGCCATTACCCGTGCGATTATTGCGATGGGGCACCAATTAAATTTAAAAGTGGTTGCGGAAGGGATCGAGACGTTATCGCAAGCGAATTTGCTAAACAAGTATGGCTGCGATGAACTACAGGGCTATTATTATTCCAAACCGTTACCTAAAGATAAGTTTGAATCTTTTTTAGAGCAATATTCTCCGATACATGCCCTTGAAACTAAAGCTTGTTTACCTAATTTGCTTCTTGTAGATGACGAAGAAAACATACTACATTCTTTAAAAAGAGTTTTACGCAAAGAGCCAATAAATATTCTCACTTGTAATAGTGCCTTAGAGGCATTTAATCTACTTGCGTTACACGATATACAAGTGATTGTCTCAGATCAGAGAATGCCTGAAATGAGTGGCACTGATTTTTTTAAAGAAGTGAAAGAAATGTATCCTGACACAATTAGGATGATTTTATCTGGCTATACTGATCTTCGCTCCGTAACAGAAGCGATTAACAAAGGTGCTATTTATAAATTTCTCACTAAGCCTTGGAGTGATGAAGAGCTTAAAAGAGAAATCTTATCTGCTTTTCGTATGCACAAGCAACGTTTTTAATAAAAGTAATCAGGGGGCTATTAATGTCAATAGAACAGAGTGAGCTGGAACGTCTAAGAAAACAGGTTGCACAGTTAAATGATCAGCTCATGCACTCAGAAAAGCTAGCATCACTAGGGCAGCTTGCGGCTGGTGTAGCACATGAGATAAATAACCCAATAGGCTATGTCGCTTCAAACTTATCCGCTTTAAATGAGTACATAAATAGCCTTATGATGCTAATTAAGCAATTAAGTAAAGAATTACCCATAGAGAAAACTAACAGACTGAAGCTGGCACATGATTTTGATTATATAAATAAAGATTTACCCATTTTATTATCTCAATCTGAATCTGGGCTAAAAAGAGTTATTGAAATCGTTCATGATTTAAAAGATTTCTCATACTTGGATGATGCAGAATTCGAAGAAGCTGATATCCATTTAGGAATTCAAAGTACGTTAAATATTCTTGGTAATGAGTTAAAATACAAAGCAAAGGTTAATACATCTTTTGCTGATTTACCTTTAGTTAGGTGTATAGCCTCTCAAATCAACCAAGTCGTTTTAAACTTAATATTAAATGCGGTACAAGAAATAGAACACAATGGAGAAATAACAATTACAACCGGTTATGATGATATGTGGGTTTGGTTTAGTATAGAAGACAATGGTCCTGGTATAGAGCAAAGTATATTAGAGTTGATTTTCCAACCTTTTTTTACTACGAAAGAAAAGCATAAAGGTACTGGTCTTGGGTTAGCTTTATCTAGAAGTATTATTGATAAGCATCAAGGTGTAATTGAAGTTAAAAGTAAACTAGGTTCAGGTAGTTGCTTTACAGTTAAATTACCTATATCAATCAAAACTGAAAAAAGGTGAATTTATTTTCTTTGCAATTTATGTGTCTATGTTTGAAAAGCGGTTTTATATTTTGAAAACAAATAAAAGGATTCCTATTTTAATGGTGACGTATTATGTTGCTTAATAATTTTAATATATTAGTGGTTGATGATGCACCTTTAATATGTAATTTTTTATATAGTGTTGCCTATAAAATCCCGGGCTTCAATGCGTATAAGGCATTTGATTATAAAGCAGCTATTGATATATTGGAGACACAAGAAATAAACTTATTAATTACAGATATAGAGTTAAAAAAAGAAAGTGGTTTAGAATTATTATCTCGTATCAGGTCTGGTAGTTTTACCCTTACAGCTCATGATATTCCAATTATTGTTCTTTCTGTAAACTCATATAAAGAATTGATACATCAATGTGTGAAATTTGATGTAAATGACTTTTTGGTAAAACCTATCTCTTCAGTTAAATTAACAGAAAAGATACATGAGCATAAACGGGCTGAGAGAACTATAAAACCCGCAGAGTACTATTTAGAGAAAATTAAGGGCGCTACGGATAACCATCAATCCTTTAAAGAATATAGTCACCGTGGTGTAGCAATTGTTTTAGGTTCAAACAAGAAAGATATAGAGCCAGAGGTAGATAAACAACAACCTGATATATCAGTAAAAAATCGCGATTTTTTAGAGTGGCCAGATAGTGCTACGACAGGGCATCATCAAATAGATCGTCGCTTAAAGAAAGTAGCCTATACAATAAGTTATTTTTATAATTCGATTATTGAAAATCGGAGATATGTTGCAATTGAAAATGCGCGAAGTCGGGTATGTGAGTCTGCCGATTACTTAATATATATTGGAAAGAATATTAAGCAGTATGATCATAGACCTGATTTTTTAAAAGCATTCCAGATATGTCTTGATAGACTTGAAATCTTAATAGCTCAAATTGCTTCCGCTAACTTAAAGAATCGAAACCAAGTACTCGCTTTACTAAGGAAGCTATCGGCATGGTGGGCGCAAACATGTAACCGGCCACTAATACAGGCGTAAATATCTAAATGGAAGATAAATTATATGACTCTAAGATAATAAATCTTAAACATCTGATTGAAATTTTTGACGATGATAGCGTTGAAACAATTACGTCTGCTTTATCTGACTTTTCTTATTCTGCTAAGAACAATATCGAATCTATCGAAAAATATTTTTTAGTGGGCAACTTAGAGGAAATATCCTATTGTGCACATAATTTAAGTGGCTTGTGCCGTTTTTGTGGCGTGATATTACTTAGTTCATTGAGCGACGAATTATACTTAGCGGCTAAAAATAAAAAAATTTCATTAATCAAATGCTTGGTTTTAGATATATCGCTTCATTGGCCTATATTGGAAATACAAATTAATCACATTATAAAACACTATAGAGGCTTTAATGGCTAAGGTATTATTCATTGACGATGAGCCTTTTATTTTAGACGCGTATGCAAGAATGTTGAAAAGTTCGGCTTTTGAATGCTTTACATTATCAGATAGTACTCAAGTGTTTCAGCACCCAGAACTACTTAATTTAGATATTATTGTTGTTGATCACCTGATGCCACAAGTAACAGGTGTTGAGATTTTGATAGCACTAGAAAAAAAATTCCCTACTATAAAAAAAGTTCTTATAAGTGGAGATACTCATAAATTAAAAAACGCTCCATGCGACAAGCTATTACAAAAGCCAGTCAAAAAAATATATCTATTAGATTGTTTATCTTCTTTAATTTGAGCCTCCCATTAACTGGTAACTGGCTCCCAAGTACCTGACAGAGCTCTTGCTTTCTATGGCCAAATACAAGCTTACAGGCTGTTAAAATTTAGTCTTTTGTAAATTAGTGATGGTTTGGTGGGCCTCATTGAATGAGTATCATATTAAGTCTTATCTAACCAACTAGTGTGTGATTCATAGACATCATTTCACTTTTCGTAGTTGAAGATCACGCTGATAATTCGATAACTGAATGCGTTCATTTTCAGTTTCGTAGTTAGCGTGAGCGTCTTCCCAAAGCGGTGTTTTTTCAAGGCGTTCACATACAACATCCATTGAAGTTTTACCTTTGAATGAGCCGTGAGCGCGTTGTCAATTATAGTAATGCTGCCACTTAGGTAACGTTTCATTTTTGAGTTTGTCCAAATCCAAATTAACGGTCGAATAAAACTCTTCTTTATCAGTTCTTTGTGACCTTTCAACTTTGCCATTTAAGCGAGGATAGCCTGGCTTATTGGGGCGAAATTTAATGCCATGCTCCATCAATTTGAGCTGTACTTTTTCAGCAAAAAACTCCGTTCTGAGATCCGTTTAAACTCGCTGTAGCGGGAATGGCATTTCTTCTATTACCTTATCGATGAAGGTAAGAGTATTGGCTGACGTTTTACGCTTAAAAACGTCCACACGCGATATCTAGAGCAATCATCAACAGCAGTATATTGATAAATCCCTAGTGCAATTTTACATGTATCCATCTGAACTCGCTCACTAGGAATAGGTCTTTGGTATCGAATGAAGTCTTTTTTCTTCCGCTGAAAAGCTATTGGTTTTACTTCATGTTTGGTCAGCTCTTTGTGAATTGAAGCAAGCGATAGCTGAAATTATGCTCGCGAAGAAGCTCATTTTGAATTCTTCTGGCACCAAGTTTTCTATCTCTCTGAGTTTAAGAATCCACTCTTCAATTCGATTATTAATTTTAGAGTTTGGGGAGCTGTGCGGACGTCTAGAAACGTCCTGTAGGCTGTCTAGTCCTTTCTCTTTGAATCGCTTGTACCACTTTCGAAGAGTGGGTCTAGAAATTCCACACCGACGACAAACTAGGCCCGCATTATTGGTTTCTTCGTAAAGCTCAATCCACTTTAAACGTTGTTTAATTTCTTTGTTCATAGAGTCATAGTATATTGAAACGACCTCTATGAATCGTACAGCTAATAAGAATCAGTAATAGTATATAGGGCAGCTATACAATAATATTATTTATGATGTGGCTTGCATATTAAATGGGATGGCTTTATCTTTTAGCTTAGGATTTCTAAGTTTAAGGCGTTTATGGCTTTTCTATTTTCTCCCAAGGCTCGGGCATTTTCTGACGAATCGTTGGAAAGTTACTTGTTACGGGTCGTTTCTGAGAATTTATTTGACTCGTATGAAGGGTTGAGCTTAGCTATTCGAGAAGAGCTATATGAGCTTGATTTTGAGGCGCATGGTGCATTCCCAGTAGATTTAAAGAGGCTCAATGTTTACCACGCCAAACATAATAGCCATTTTAGGATGCGGGCTTTAGGGCTACTTGAAACACTACTCGATTTACCTCGATACGAGCTACAAAAGTTGGCTTTGCTAAAGTCAGATATTAAATTTAACTCCTCCGTCGCTTTATATAACAATGGCGTAGACATTCCCCTGAGGTTTATTCGTCACCACGCCGAGGGAGCTGTTGATTCGATTCCGGTATGCTCACAATGTCTTGCAGAAGAAGCTTATATAAAACAAAGTTGGCATATAAAGTGGGTAAATGCATGCGCTAAACATCAGTGTGCTTTGCTACATAACTGCCCAGAATGCTGCGCTCCAATTAACTATATCGAGAATGAGTCAATTACTCATTGTTCATGCGGTTTTGAGCTGTCTTGCGCTAGTACCTCGCCTGTAAATACGTTAAGTATTGAACATTTAAATAAATTACTGGATAAAGGTGAGCGCAACGATAGTAACCCGCTATTTAACAATATGACTCTTACAGAACGTTTTGCTGCGCTTCTTTGGTATCAGGAGCGGTATTCTCAAACAGATAACTTTTGTTTAAATGATGCTGTGAACTATTTTAGTAAATGGCCAGCAGTTTTTAATACAGAGCTTGATGAACTAAGTAAAAATGCAGAAATGAAGTTAATAGATCTGTTTAATAAAACTGAGTTTAAGTTTATTTTTGGGGATGCTATTTTAGCTTGCCCCAGTACTCAAAAGCAGAGTGAATCTCACTTTATTTATAGGGCTCTATTAGATTATTTAGTTACTTTAGTTGAGAGTAACCCTAAAACTAAAAAGCCCAACGCAGCCGACTTATTAGTAAGTGTATTGGAGGCTGCAACTTTATTAGGTACTTCAGTAGAGCAGGTTTATAGGTTGTACCAAGATGGTATTTTGCAAACGGCATTTCGTCATAAAATGAACCAGCGGATCAACCCTTATAAGGGCGCGTTTTTTTTAAGGCATGTTATAGAGTACAAAACCAGTTTTGGAAATGACAAAGCTAGAATGTATTTGTCGGCATGGTGAGTATATGCATTTAAAAGAACTGCTAGAGATTACAGACACCACTGAGCGGGATAGGTCATTACGTCGTGCTTTTAGCCCTTATACGGCAATGATTGATATAACAGGCAGCGAAGCCGTTGCCCTGATTATTTTGTTAAACCTGACTTATCGAAAAAACCAAGTTGATGACTTGCTGGATAAAAAGCTAGCAAAACAGGCTTTAAAAAGTGAAGACCATATTAATAAATGTATTAAGGAAATAGCGTGGTTTCATACTCATAATTTAAAGTACCCTGACATTAGAGTCAGTAAGCAAAATTTAGCCGTAGAGCCTCCAACACTGCACTCTTATGTTTTGAGTAGTGCTAACTATCCTAAAGCCTATGGCTGGTCACATGACTCAGCTAAAGTTAATTTTGCTAAATTATTTGTTAGTTACTTTAAATGGCAAAATCAAGTCAGTTGGCTGGCACAAGTATTAGCTACGAACTCGGATAACTGGAAATCCGCATTTACCTCTCTTGGGTTATCCGTTAAGGCATTTAAAAGCTTATGTGTAACCGTTAAAAATTCATTGCCTGAAGAGGCCATTCCCGACTCTGTTGACCGCTACTCTCGCCAAATTAGAATGCCTTATCATGATGGTTACTTAGCTGTTACGCCTGTAATTAGCCATGTTGTTCAATCAAAAATTCAACAGGCGGCAATTGATAAACGAGCTCGATTTAGCAATGTAGAGTTTACGCGTCCTGCTGCTGTCAGTATGTTAGCTGCTTCCTTAGGTGGTGTTATTAATGTGCTTAATTACCCTCCTTATATACGAAGTAAATATTATGGTTTAAGTAACTCACGAGCATTTAAATTAAATAATGGGCAAACAGTATTTAACGTTGAGGCACTATTAAAGCCGGAATTAATTAAAGCTTTAGAAGGTATTATATTTAGTAATAATGCGCTGGCTCTTAAACAGCGTAGACAACTAAAAGTAAAAAATATTAAAGAGCTGAGAAACACGCTTTTAGAATGGTTTTCACCTGTATTTGAATGGCGCTTGGACGCTATTGAGAATGGGTATGACTTAGAACAGCTTGAGAGTGCTTCAGAGCGACTAGAGTATAAAATACTATCGCTACCCGACAATGAACTCCCTTCGCTAACGATTCCTTTATTTAGGTTACTAAATGAAATGCTTGGCGGTGTGAGCATGACACAAAGGTATGCTTTTCATCCTAAATTAATGAGCCCTTTAAAAGCAGCTTTACAATGGTTGCTTGTTAATCTTACAGATCAAAAACATGTACTGATTGAAGAAGATGATGAACATTATCGCTATCTTCATTTAAGCGGTATACGTGTGTTTGATGCGCAAGCATTATCAAACCCTTACTGCTCAGGTATTCCATCTTTAACCGCTGTTTGGGGTATGATTCACAGCTACCAAAGAAAACTTAATGAAGCGCTAGGAACAAATGTACGGTTCACATCCTTTTCTTGGTTTATTAGGAATTATTCTGCTGTAGCAGGAAAAAAACTTCCTGAACTGAGCCTTCAAGGCGCTCAGCAAAGTAGGCTTAAGCGGCTAGGAATTATCGATGGCAAATACTGTGATTTGGTATTTGATTTAATAATACACATTGATGGTTATGAAGATGACTTACAGGCAGTAGATAGTAAGCCTGACATTTTGAAAGCGCATTTTCCATCTAACTTTGCAGGTGGTGTTATGCATCAGCCTGAGCTTAACTCAAATATAAATTGGTGCTGTTTATATAGTAATGAAAATCAGTTATTTGAAAAGTTAAGGCGACTCCCTTTATCTGGTTGTTGGGTTATGCCAACTGAGCACAAAATACAGGATTTAGATGAGCTACTCTTATTATTAAATAGTGACTCTAAACTAAGCCCATCTATGATGGGATATATGTTACTCACCGAACCGATGGCTAGAGTTGGATCACTTGAAAGACTGCATTGTTATGCTGAACCAGCAATAGGAGTGGTGAAATACGAAACGGCCACTAGTGTAAGGCTAAAAGGTATTGGTAACTATTTTAATAGCGCTTTTTGGATGCTAGATGCACAAGAAAAGTTTATGCTAATGAAAAAAGTTTAACCGGAAAATACTTAATGGAACTATGTAATATATTAAAATATGATCGCTCGCTTTACCCTGGTAAAGCTGTGTTTTTTTATAAAACGGCTGACTCTGATTTTGTTCCTCTAGAGGCTGATATTAATAAAATTCGAGGCCCTAAATCTGGTTTTACTGAAGCATTCACCCCACAGTTTTCCCCAAAAAACATCTCACCTCAGGACTTAACACATAATAATATATTAACTCTAGAAGAGTGTTATGTACCTCCAAATGTGGAGCATATATTTTGTCGGTTTTCTTTGAGAGTACAGGCTAACTCGTTGGTCCCTTCAGGCTGTAGTGATCCAGAGGTTTTTTCTTTATTAAAAGAGTTGGCAGAAACATTTAAAGAATGCGGTGGTTATAAAGAGCTAGCAGTAAGATATTGTCGAAATATTTTGATAGGTACATGGCTTTGGCGTAATCAAAACACCGGCAACACTCAAATTGAAATTAAAACCAGCAAAGGGAGTTGTTATTTAATCGATAACACTCGTAAGTTAGCTTGGGAAAGCAAATGGACTTCTGATGATCTAAAAGTATTGGAAGAGCTTAGTAATGAAATTGAGAGCGCATTAACTGATCCCAATGTGTTTTGGAGTGCTGATATAACCGCGAAAATAGAAGCCTCATTTTGCCAAGAGATTTACCCAAGCCAAATCCTTAACGACAAGGTTAAGCAAGGAGAGGCCTCAAAACAGTTTGTAAAAGCTAAGTGTGCAGATGGCCGTTACGCTGTAAGTTTTAATTCAGTAAAAATAGGAGCAGCCCTTCAGTCAATAGATGATTGGTGGGATGAGGATGCAAGTAAAAGATTACGAGTGCATGAGTTTGGTGCTGATAAAGAAATAGGGATTGCCCGACGTCCTCCTGATTCTGAACAGAATTTTTATTCTATTTTCAAAAATACGGAATGGTATTTGTCAGCCCTTAAAAATTGCATTACTAATAAAAATGAAAAAATAGACCCAGCTATTTATTACTTATTCTCTGTATTGATTAAGGGCGGAATGTTCCAGAAAAAAGCAGAGGCTAAAAAGGCGTAATTATGCAAAGGTATTACTTCACAGTCCACTTTTTACCAAAACAAGCTAATCTAGCGCTGCTTACTGGCCGTTGTATTTCTATTATGCATGGGTTTATTTTGAAGCATAATATTGAAGGAATGGGGGTTACGTTTCCTGCATGGTCGGACTCATCAATTGGTAATGAAATTGCTTTTGTTTACACGGACAAGGAGATTTTAAATACCCTTAAAGATCAGGCATATTTTGTGGACATGCAAGATTGTGGCTTTTTTAAAGTAAGCCAAGTTTTAGCTGTACCTGACAGCTGCGAAGAAGTACGTTTTATACGTAATCAGGCGGTAGCAAAAATTTTCACAGGTGAAAGTAGAAGAAGATTAAAGCGCCTGCAAAAAAGAGCGTTAGCAAGAGGTGAAGATTTTAATCCTAAAAAGATCGAAGCTCCCCGAGAGATTGATATTTTCCATAGAGTGGCTATGACTAGTAAGAGCTCACAAGAGGATTATATTCTGCATATTCAAAAGCAAGATGTCGACTGCCAAGCTGAGCCATACTTTAGTAATTATGGGCTTGCCTCAAATGAAAAGTTTAAAGGCACGGTTCCTGATTTATCACCCTCAATAGATAGAAATTAACCTTTATTAATGTCTTCATTACAAGCCGTTGATAACAGAACCCTCTGAGCAAGCATATAAAAATATGGGTAAAATTGAATTTGCTTTTTAATTATATGAATTATATAAACAAGCTTAGCTATCTTTATAGTGACCTGCCGTATAGGCAGCTGAGAATGTGCTAACAAGCAATGGCCGATCTTGTTCTATGTGACCTGCCGTATAGGTAGCTGAAGATAAAAACAATCGATTCGATGTTTAAGTTAATGTAACTCTGCCGAACAGGCAGTGAGTAGCAATTGAAAAAAAACCAGTCTTATATTTGAAGGCTGGTTTTTTGTTTTTAGCGTAATAACTTTTATTCTATTATGTCATTGTATGGTTGTATTTTATGTCAGTGAATGATTGCAGGTTATTTGTAAGTTATTGTTATGTCTATCCAGCGTATGTCACGCTTTGCTTGCAGCGACAAAGGTTAAAGGTTAAAGGTTAAAGGTTAAAGGTTAAAGGTTAAAGGTTAAAGGTTAAAGGTTAAAGGTTAAAGGTTAAAGGTT
>NZ_JALNTK010000038.1:0-15677 GCF_023161865.1 Pseudoalteromonas sp. 2CM36K | reverse complement strand
CCCGAACCCCGAACCCCGAACCCCGAACCCCGAACCCCGAACCCCGAACCCCGAACCCCGAACCCCGAACCCCGAAATACAGACACAAAAAAACGGCGCTTAAACAAGCACCGCTTTTAAATGGTTTAGGCTATTTCTTCAACCTTTAACCTTCAACCTTCAACCTTTAACCTTTAACCTTTAACCTTTAACCTTTAACCTTTAACCTAGCACTTAAGCTACTTTTTTCTCTTCTATGCTCGCAAGGTATTCATCAAACGTGCCTTGAAAGTCAATTACCTGCTTGTCTTTAATATCAACAATACGGGTTGCCAGTGACGATACAAACTCACGGTCGTGACTTACAAAAATAAGCGTGCCTTTGAAGTCTTTTAGCGCATTGTTTAGCGCTTCAATGGCTTCCATATCCATGTGGTTAGTTGGTTCATCCATTATCAGTACGTTAACGTCTTGCATCATTAATTTACCAAATAACAAACGGTTTTTTTCACCACCTGAACAGTTACGGGCTTTTTTATTTGCATCGTCTGCGGTAAACAATAAGCGGCCTAACATACCACGTACCATTAAATCGTTGTGCTTAGCAGTACGCCATTGCGACATCCAATCAAATAAGGTTAAATCGTTATCAAAATCTTTGGTGCTGTCTTGTGGGCAATAACCAAACGTGGCGTTTTCTGACCACTTAACTTCGCCCTCATTGCTTTTAAGCTCGTTAACTAAACAGCGTAAAAAGGTGGTTTTACCCACGCCGTTTTCGCCGATAACCGCCAATTTAGCACCGGCTTCGAGTAGTAAATCGCCACCGGTAAATAACGTTTCGCCATCAAATCCATGGCCAAGCTTGGTTAGCTCAAGCGCTTGGCGATACATTTTTTTGCCCTCATCAAAGCTCAGTGATGGGCTCATACGACTCGATGCTTTAACGTCATCAAGCTTAATTTTTTCCATTTTTTTAGCACGCGAACTGGCTTGTTTTGCCTTAGACGCGTTAGCCCCAAAACGGTTAACAAAGTCTTGAAGCTCGTCTATTTCAGCGCTCTTTTTAGCGTTTTCGGCAAGTAATTGCTCGCGTTGTAAGCCTGAAGCTTCAAGGTATTTTTCGTAGTTACCTGGGTAAATACGCAGCTCACCGTAATCAATATCGGCCATGTGGGTACATACCGAGTTTAAAAAGTGACGGTCATGGGAAATAATGATCATGGTACATTTACGTTGGTTAAGCTCATTCGCAAGCCACGTAATAGTATGAATGTCTAAGTTATTGGTAGGCTCATCAAGTAGCAAAATATCAGGGTTTGCAAATAACGCCTGTGCTAACAGCACACGTAATTTCCAACCTGGGGCTACGTTTGCCATTAAGCCATAATGAAACTCTTTATCGATACCCGCATCAAGCAGAATTTCTTCTGCGCGGCTTTCTGCTGTGTAACCGTCCATTTCAGCAAAAACACTTTCAAGCTCGGCCACTTTCATGCCGTCTTCTTCGCTCATTTCAGGCAAAGAGTAAATACGGTCGCGCTCTTGCTTTACTTTCCAAAGCTCAACGTCGCCCATAATTACCGCATCAACCACGCTGTATTGCTCAAATGCAAATTGGTCTTGGCTTAGGTTACCCACTTTAAGCCCCGGCGTAATCGACACATTACCCGAGGTAGGTGCCAATGCCCCGCTTAAAATTTTCATAAAGGTCGACTTACCACAGCCGTTAGCGCCAATTAAACCATAACGGTTACCGTTGCCAAATTTAGCTGAAATGTTTTCAAACAACGGCTCTGCGCCAAACTGCATCGTAATATTTGCGGTGGAGATCAAAAAAAGGTGTCCTAGAAAAATACTGACAGGGTTATGGGCGCAGCAAGTGCGAAAATAGACCAGGCAATAGGTGTAAATAAGGCGGCAAATTATACAGGCCAAGTATACTAAAGGCTAGCCTATTTAAACGCTAACATACGTGATTGTTTTTAAGTGCGACTTTATTGTGGTAAAAATATCAAAAAAGAGTGAGTTATGTCGCCTACAAAAATTCGCAGTGAAGTTATAAAACTTAGTAAGTTAAGTGTAAAGCAGCCAGATTATGACTTCATTCAGGGTTACTTTTTAAGATTAGGCTTACTGCCCGATATAATAATGCCCACTAAATGCAGCTTGTTTTGGCTGAGAAAAAGTAAATGAAAGTGAAAGGTTGAAATGAAAGGTTACGAGCGGCGGGCTTCGAGCGACGAGTAGCGAACACAGCCTAGCGCCTTTGGCTTTCTCATTCAGCGCAGCGCCTCTTTTTCCTCTGTGGTGAATAAATAAAGTAAAACATAAACTGGTAGCAGCGGGTTTACCCCGCGTCTCTATGTTTAATGACCTAAATCTGACGCGATATAAAATCGCTGCTACCAAGAATTATCACCACGTAGCAGCGGGTTTACCCCGCGTCTCTATGCTTAATGACCTAAATCTGACGCGATATAAAATCGCTGCTACAGAATAATATTTGGCTTTTTTATTTCCTCTTTCAGCGCAGCGCCTCTTCGCTCTCTTTGTAGAAAGTTCACTTGAGAGCAAATTGCACAAAGAGAAATAAATGATGGTAAACGAGATGAAAAAAGCAGGGGCTTTGGGTAACTGGTCTGCGTAAACAACCTAGCGTCTTTTATCTAGCGCTTCTTTAGTGAATACATCATTTAAAATCAACTTCCACAAATAAGCATGCATTATCGGTTTTAGTGTTCAGTATAAAATAGATAAGTTATGATTATCATAGTTTTTACTAATGGTTTTTTGTTTTGAGCAATAATGTTTTTCAACAAATAGTTAATTACTTGCAGAAAAATAGCGACATTGAAGTGGTGTGGCTGTATGGCTCTCACGCCAAAGGTACAGCGCAACCTCATAGTGATATTGATCTGGCGATCGCTTTTAAAAATTTTGACCTTAGCTCTTTTGATAAACGACTAAGGCCAAAAGAGCTCGAATTAGAAATCAGTAATGAACTTAGTTTAAACGAACAGCTTATTTCAATCGTTGATATAAACTTAATCCCCAGTTACCTTGCATTCAATATCGTGGAATACGGGGAGGCAATTTTAGGTAAAAATAGCCTTAGAGCGATGAGAGAGCAGCAGCGTATTTATAGCCAGTTTGAATTTGAGATGATAGCGAGTAACCATGACTGATACAGGAATAGCGCTTTATATAAGAGAAGTAACACGACATATTGATGAATATATGCAAGAGCTCGACGAATTAAGCCAAGTAGATCAACTTAATAATAGAGACTATCGTGCCGCAGAGCGTTTGCTACAGTTAATGACAGAAGTATGTATTAGCTTATCTAAACATTGGCTTAAAAAGTATAAAAATACGACAAGCAGTAACGCCTACCAAACATTTAGCGAACTAACTCAACTCGGTGCTTTAACTGATAATGAGTTGCTTTCATGGCGTAAAATAATCGGTTTACGAAATGCGCTTGTGCATGATTATTTGAATATAGATCAGGAAATTGTGAAGACGATTATTAAAAACCAACATTATGTAACTATGCACTTGTTTAGCCAAAAAGCGATGGCCGAATTAGCAAGCTAATTTAGATTAAAGGTGGAAGAGTAAAAGTTCACGA
The DNA here is from genome assembly GCF_023161865.1 of Pseudoalteromonas sp. 2CM36K. Lineage (NCBI taxonomy): Bacteria > Pseudomonadati > Pseudomonadota > Gammaproteobacteria > Alteromonadales > Pseudoalteromonadaceae > Pseudoalteromonas > Pseudoalteromonas sp. 2CM36K. The sequence goes on along the minus strand of NZ_JALNTK010000038.1, from coordinate 12,064 downwards.
GCGGTGGGTATGAGGTTTTCTATTGCTTATTCTCTTTGTGAAACTTGTAAGCTTAGAGCTTGCTCGCGCGAAAGGACTTAACGTTTGAATGTTGGCTTATAAATAAACAGTAAGGGTAAGCCGCAATTTAATCGAGGCTATAAATGCGTTTAATTGCAGCCTTGTTATTTTTAATCAGGCGATTAATTACCGCGACTTCGTCAAGCGTTATCGTTTTTTTACTCATCATAAAATGTACGCCATTAACATTAATAGCTGGCGCTGTTTTTACCGGTAAAATTGTGTTGTAGCGTTTAGCAAAATATTTTGCAACAACAGAGTCGTCAATCACGTAATCAACGCGCTTTTTGTTAAGCATGCCAAAGCGGGTATACGCTTCGCTAGTAAGTACTATCTGGTTGGGGTAGTGTTTTCTTATTTTTCAAACTCAGCGCCAAAAAAGCTGCCACGGTTAATCGCAACCGTGGCGCCATTTTCAAAAAGAGTGACCAAATCAACCACATTTTTAGCGTTTTTATGCTTATAAAGCAGCATAATTTCATCGCGATAAACATCAGTAAAATAGGAGTACTCGGCGCGCGCTTTTGTATAACTTGCCGCAAAGGTAATATCAATATGGCCAGTTTTTAGCTCTTGCTGAACCCGCGATAAGCTCGGAAAATAAACCCACTCAATACAAAAAGGCGAATTTTTAAAAACAGCGTTAACCGTATCCACCTCTGCGCCTACAAAGGTATTACCCTGCTTAATTAAATAAGGTGGCCAGTTGTTTTCATTTGTGCCTACTTTAAGCGTTTTAAAGCAAGCAAATACGTCACAGCTGCTAAGCAGTAATACAACAGAAGCGACTTTAAGCATTTTATTACTCTAAAAAATGACTACAGCTAAGTATATACACTAGCTGGCAGATTTATCCCGCTTGTAATAAATTAAGAGCGCGCAGTGCAGCAATAAATGACTAGGTTGTTGGTAGCTCAGTAAAAACAAATACGGGGGCTTAAGAGCCGACACTAACTTTTAAACGCTGGTAAGCTTATAGGCTTGAATAAGCGTTTATCAAGCCGTTAGACTGTAGGGTAAATAACAGCCATTTTTTTAGTGTGGGCTAAGGTAAGAGTTTGATTATCGCATTGGCGATGGCAACCAAAAAGCGAATAAGCTGCAAATAAACTAATTCATTTATGAATTTAGGGAATCCGTCAGCACACCCCATATGGTGTAGATACTCAGCTACAAAAGCCAGTCATACCAATAATTACTCATCAATTACTCAATCAAAGTTGTAGTTTTTTTCTATTGAGCAATGAAAAGCGCTTTATGGACCTTATTTTTATAACCTAAATACTTTCAAGAGCATAGAGCTATTAGGTAAAAGTGTAAATAACATGATTTTATAACATTAAACTGTGCTTTTTTATAATAAAAACATACTGCTTAGGGCGTATATATTGCCGTAGCTCTATATTTTTAAATGTTGATACTGTAGATTAGTTATAAATGAATACCAGATTAATAAATAAACCAAGGAGCGGTGAATTTAGTGCCTACTAAAACACTCAATTACTACAATCAAAACGCACAAAGCTTCAGTGACTCAACGCTGAACGTTGATATGTCGGCGCTTTACGCTGAGTTTTTACCGCTTATCCCTAAACACGGCCATATATTAGATGCAGGCTGCGGTAGCGCCCGCGATGCCATGTATTTTAAACAGCAAGATTTTACTGTTAGCGCATTTGACGCAAGTCCCGAGCTTGCAAAGTTAGCCAGTAATTACTTACAACAAGCCGTAGAGGTTAAAACCTTTCAGCAGCTTAATTGTACCAATAAGTACGATGGCATTTGGTGTTGCGCCAGCTTATTACACGTTCCAAAAGTAGAGTTACCGCAGGTGTTTTTAAAGCTGCAAAATGCCCTAAAACCAAACGGTGTTTTGTATGTGTCGTTTAAATACGGCACGCAAGAACGCGTGCACAATGGTCGCGAATTTACCGATTTAAATGAAGAGGGCCTAACCGCATTAATTACCCACCACACCGAGCTTAAAATACTAAAACAATGGCAAACGGTTGACCAACGACCAGAGCGCGAAAGTGAAGTGTGGCTTAATGCATTATTAACGCGCAGCGAATTAATAAATGAATAGCTTTAACGAACAGCACCAATTGCAAAGTAATAAGCAGCAGCTTATTACGGGTGCCGATGACCCGCTATTACCTAATCTTGTACATGCAATAAATAATGCCACAGAGATTGAAATCACAGTGTCATTTATCCAACCCAGTGGCTTGGCTTTATTATTTGACCCACTCAATGAAGCTTTACAAAGTGGCGCAACACTAAAGCTGTTAACCTCCGATTACCTTGATATTACTCATCCTAATGCGCTCAGAGAGCTAATGGTATTAGTGGATCGTGGTGCTGATGTGCGTATTTACCAAACACACAGCAATCAAAGCTTTCACATGAAGTCGTATATTTTTGTCAAAACAAATGACACCAGCGAAATTACCTCTGGTTGTGCCTTTATCGGCTCAAGTAACATTAGCGCCAGCGCCCTTACCAAAGGTCATGAGTGGAATTTTAGACACGATTACCTGCAGCCAAAAACAAGCCAAGCAGCGCAGCAATTTTTAAGTATTCGGAATGCTTTTAATCATATTTTCAACCACGAATTTGTTACCCATTTAAGCCATGAATGGATTAATAACTACATTGCTAGGCGCAAAACACAGCAGTTTGTAGCGGTAAATCATGCCGATACAGCGGAACAAATTATTGAACAAAGCGAAGCTAAAACACCAAGGCCAGCTCAAATTGAAGCGCTCAATGCTCTAGCGCAAACTCGCGCTGAGGGCTTTAAACGTGGCTTAGTAGTGTTAGCAACAGGCATGGGTAAAACATGGTTAAGCGCGTTTGATGTTAAACAATTCAAAGCTAAACGGGTATTATTTGTCGCGCATCGTGAAGAAATACTTGTACAAGCACAGCGTACTTTCGCTGAACTACTGCCGCTTTCAACGGGATTTTATAACGGTAAACACCGCGACAAAAACGCCGACTGTTTATTTGCCTCTATTCAAACCATTGGCCGAAGTAATCATTTAAAGCAATTTGCACCAACGGCGTTCGACTACATCATTGTTGATGAGTTTCATCATGCCAGCGCACGTGTTTATCGTCAGCTATTAAACTATTTTGAACCACAGTTTTTACTCGGTTTAACCGCCACGCCAGAACGAACCGACCAAGCCGATATTTTAGGATTGTGCGACAACAATTTAGTATTTGAGAGAAACTTAACGCAAGGAATTGATCAAAAAACGTTAGTGCCGTTTCATTACTATGGTATTTGGGACGAAAACGTAAACTACCAGGCCATTCCATGGCGCAATGGTCGATTTGATCCTGCAGCACTAGAAAACAAATTTGCGACACAAAAACGGGCAGACCACGCACTTTTGCAGTGGCAGCAATACAAGCAGCAGCGCACATTAGGCTTTTGTATTTCCACCAAACATGCCGATTACATGGCTGATGCGTTTAATAAAGCGGGTGTAAAAGCACTATCAGTACACAGCCAATCAAAAGTACGCCGTAATGAGGCGCTTAACCAATTAGAACAATGCCAAGTTGAAGTACTATTTACCGTTGATCTGTTTAACGAAGGCACTGACTTACCAAGCATTGATACTATTTTAATGCTGCGCCCAAGTGATTCTAAAATCCTGTTTTTACAGCAATTAGGGCGTGGTTTGCGTACGCTAGAAGGTAAAACGCATTTAGTGGTGCTCGACTTTATTGGTAACCACCATAGCTTTTTAAATAAGCCTTATGCGTTACTCCATGAAACTACGCCAAGTGGTGTAGTGAAAAAGCTTAAAAAGCCAAATCTAGCTGATGGCTGTTTTATAAATATTGATTTAAAAGTCACCGACTTCTGGCAACAGCTAGCTAAGGCGCAGCGCACCACCGCGATTGAAGATATAACTCAACTTGCTGAGCAGCTTGGGCATTTACCCACCTTAAGTGAGTTTTACTACCACTATGGGGATATAAAAAAGGTAAACAGCAATTACACTAGTTGGTTTGAGCTAATTGCTAAAACACAAAACATTGATGATGAGGCACAACAAGGCGCTGAGCAACTAGCGCCGTTCTATGACTTTTTACATAAGGGTATACAAACAACCAGTATGACCAAATGCTTTAAAGCTATTTTGCTTGAAGCTTATGTTGCATTAAATGGTTTTACCATTCCCCCAACAGTTGCAGAGCTTGCAGCCATGAGTGCGAAAGTATTAGCACGCCATCCAAATTTAAAACAACACGATTTATCAGCCAAAGAGCAGCAAGCTGCCGCTGATTCACAAACATGGCAAAGCTACTGGCGTAAAAATCCTATCAAAGCTTACACCAATAAAAATAAAGATGGCACGCAGTGGTTTACGCTAGAAAACGACACCGTGAAAGCCACGTTTGACGTACCCGCAGATAAACTCGAATTACTAAACAACGCAGTGTTAGAGCTGGTAGAATACAGCTTAGCTAAATACAGCCAACGGCTAAAAGTAAACGTAGCAACAACTGAACAAAATACCGCTCAACAAGCTGACAATGTGACTCAGCTAAAGTTTAAAGATCGTGCCGATACAGCAAAAGAGCAAGATAACGTATTAAAGCTGCCGTACTTCCCCAACATTAAAATAGCTTGTGGGCATTTTAAAACAGGGGATGAAAGCGATATGGAATTGATGGACGCACCACTTGGCGCGGGCAAGCTCGATCCACAAGTACACTTTTTAGCGCATGCGTCGGGTAATTCTATGAATGGCGGTAAGCACCCAATACTTGATGGTGATTTACTGCTACTTGAGCTTATAACTTCCGATAGAGCCGGATCGCTACGTGGCCAAATAGTCGCAATAGAGCGGGATGATATAAGCGGGGAAGGGCAGTATTTACTGCGTAAGGTTAATAAATTACCAAACGGACAATATGAGCTAATTGCTCAAAACCCAGATTACGAGGTAATGATTGCTGATGAAAGCATGCGAACGTTCGCGCGATTTAAACAAGTGGTTTCGTAGTCGCGATTTTATATCGCGCTATTGCCTGTAGGCGATGAGCTTGCTCGCGTTTTGTAGACGCGCAGCTTGCTGGCGTTAAAAGCGAAGCTTTTTGAATAGCTATTTTGCGTGAGAGCTTTAGGGATCTAATAACCTCTATACGAGGTTTTATCGCGTTGGCGATGGCAACCAAAGGGCGGCTGCCGCCGACCGCCCTTTGGAATCCCACGGCGCACCCGAGGATCACACTGTGTCCTCAAGTTAAAAATTGATGTGAACGTAACCGCCGTGTATTCGCCATCCATGGCGAAGTCACGGCTTAACTTGCATCCATGCAAGTGATTACTCATCAATTTATAACTTTTGGGTGTGATCACGGGGAATTGGAGTGTGTTGGTAGATTGGTGATTATGAATGTAGGTGGGAGTTTACATCGCGCATTTAGATAGTCTTGCTTGTAGACTCAAAGGGTTCTTAACTTAGAAACTATCTAATTGGCAGTTTTCTACTCTATACAAACTTCACTTGGTATAGAGCTTTTAATCCACAATTTATATTTTATCTATGGGTAGTGTTTTCAACTTAATCGCGTGACGGACTTCTAGTCGTAGGAATAATGCTTTTTTGCATTTCTTTTATCATCTCTACGAGATAAGTAAAAGAAAGCGAATGCACCTGTAGATGCAATAATTGTGGTGCCTTAAAAAGAACACTCATTTACAATCCTCTAATTTAACTCATCACCCAACCGCTAATTTCCCAGCCCCATGCCACATTTCACTTGGCATGGGGTTGGTTAATTCCCACGTTATATTCATCGGCTGGCTACCGTTGTGGCTCTGGTATTTAACCTCGCCGTAGTTTACAAAGCCCATAGTTCGGCCGTTTTCGTCTTTACCTTGTTCGCGTACAAATAGGAGGATGGTTTTGCCTGTTTGTTGGTGCTCAATATAACTAAGGCCGCGGCCGTGTTCTGGACGGGCGCTGTTTTGCGTTTGCCAATGGAACAGAGTAGGGCTAATTGCGTAATCGTGATACAGCGTGGTGGGCGAGTAGGTTTCTTCGCACTTGTTGAGTGTTACAAATAGCAGCTCTAGGTTTTGGTTTTTAAATTCTAAAACGCCTTCGCGAGCGGTCGATTTTTTATCAAACGAGTGCGCTCCAAACGCGGCGAGTATTTGTTGGCGCGTGTAGCGGCTGTGTAATTTTATTGCGTGATTAGGTAGGCACGTTAAATCGCTTTCTTGCTGGTGAATGCGGTTTATCAATAGTGTAATCACTTGCACAAGTTCCTGCTGTAGCTCTTGGTGTTTGAGGGCTTGTAAGCTTTGTTCAAGCGTTTTAAAGCCTAAACTTGAGCCAGTAGTATCCCAAAAGTTGTAATGCGCCATAAGCGCGTACTGTTGGTTTTGTGGCGTTGGCGTAAAACTAAAGTCGTTATTACATAAATCACGTAAAAAGCATAAGTAGCTGAGCGAGTCGCAGCCGAGTAATTGGGTGTTGATTGCGCGGTAATACGCGGCGTAAATGTCGGCTTGCTCTGCGGGTATTTCATCGCCTTTTAGCCAGTGCCAGCCACCGAGTTTTTTATCTTTTGGTTTGTATATATCTTCAAGTGTGACTTGCGGGTTTATGCGTAAAAAGTTACTGAGCGTTAGCGCGTCATTGGTATGTTGCGAATAGCTATTTATCAGCTGTTGTAAACGGCGTTTAGTGTTTATGGCTTGCTGAATATTTTTTAGTATTGTTTGTTGTGTGCGCTTTTGTAGCTCTATGCGGCAACCCAGTGGTAAATGCGGGAAGTGATTTTCAATCTCGGTTTTTATTGGTTGGTTGCTTTTACCAATAAGCGCGCGGAACTTACTGGCAAAATCGTATTCTGGGCGAGCATTCCCTACAAAATCGAGTACGGTGCAGCACTGTTTCTGGCTGTTATCGGGTAAACGCAAACCACGACCTAGTTGCTGTAAAAACAGCGTTAGGCTTTCGGTTGGGCGTAAAAATAACAGAGTATCGACCTCTGGAATATCGACCCCTTCGTTAAAAATATCAACCACGCAAAGTATTTGTATTTCACCCTGGCGCAGTGCTTGCTGTTTGGCCGCGCGCTCATTAGTGTTTTTACTGGTCAGTACATCGGCGTTTATACCTGCTAAGTTGAATTTAGAGGCCATAAACTCTGCGTGCTTTTGGCTTACGCAAAATGCCAACGCTTTTATATCGTGAACATTAGTCACTATATCAGCAAGGCTGGATATAATTTTGTTAGCGCGGCTGTTCTCCCCTGTATAAAGGTTACTCAATTCGGTTATATCGTAACGGCCGCCTCGCCATGTTATTTGACTTAGGTCGGTATCGTCATCTAGTCCAAAGTATTGAAACGGGCATAAATGGCGCTGGTTTATTGCCTCTGGCAAGCGAATTTCAGCGGCTATTACACCGCAAAAGTCATCGAGTATATTTGCGCCATCTTGTCGCTCTGGTGTAGCAGTTAAACCAAGTAATATTGTGGGCGTAAAGTGGTTTAAAATAGCGCGATAACTAGCTGCGCTTACGTGATGTACTTCATCTATTACAATATAGTCGTAGTAATCACTTGTTAAGTTGAGCGATTCAATTTGGCTGTTTAATGTTTGGATTGACGCAAATAATTGGTTATAGCGCTGTGGCTTATAGTTACCTACCCACAGCTCCCCAAAGTCGTTATTTTTAAGCACGCCACGATAAGCGCTTTGTGCTTGTTTAAGTATTTCTTCACGGTGGGCTACAAACAAAAAGTGTGCGTTTGGGTTTTTATCGTAAATGGCTTTAAAGTCAAATGCCGATATTATTGTTTTACCTGTGCCGGTTGCGGCAACTACTAAGTTTTTAAAGCGATCATGAACGCTACGCTCAACGCTTAGTTTTTCTAAAATAGCGAGTTGATGGGTTTTTGGCGTGATATCAAAATAAAACTGACTGCTTGCTTGGCCAACACCGCGTTGCTCATTAAGTGAATTTATGAGCTTTTCTTTACATTCAGTTTTGCCAGTAAATAGCTCGAAATCTGGCGACTGCCAATAGGTTTCAAAGGTACTTTTGGTTTTGGCTATGATGTGCGGGATTTCTTGCGCGGTAATTTTTAAGTTCCACTCAAGGCCGCTGGTAAGCGCCGAATGCGATAAATTAGACGAACCAATATAACCGGTATGAAACTCCGTATTACGCATAAACAAGTATGACTTTGCGTGTAAGCGCTCTTGCTGGTTGTTGTAACTAAGCTTTACCTCAGTGTTTGGCAAGCTTGCTAAAAACTCAATCGCTTTAGCATCTGTTGCACCCATGTACGAGGTGGTAATTACTTTGAGTTTATTGCCACTTTTGGTAAATGCTTCAAGCTCATTTTTAAATATGCGCAGCCCCGTCCATTTTATAAATGAGACAAGCCAGTAAATAGTGTCGGACGATTTAATCTCGCGTTTTAGCTCGGTTTCGAGCGATATACCTGCATTAGCACCGCTAAATAACTCGCTTTGGGTAAGCCCTGTGATTGGGAATATATCTCTGGAATAGTCTTTAAGATTGGCCGCAATGGGGTTTTGAGTATTAAACAGGGCAGTGAGTATTCGGCCTTGGCTGTCGATAAGGTTTTCGTTGATCAGTTCGTCATCGCGAATATGATCTTTAAGCCACAGCACAAGGCTATTTGCGAGATTAATTTGCTCTTGCAAACGCTCGTTTGAATTAGGGATTGCATCAATGGCATGTTCAACCAGTTTACCTAAAAAGCGCGAAAGCCACGTAGCCGCCTCAGCCGATTCTAGTTGGCGTTCGCCCACATAAAATTGGTCACGATTTAAGTTTTGCTTAATTACTTGTGTAATTAACTGCTCGTAAATACCAATCTGTTGCATTAAATCACTCCCTGTTTGCGAGTATTCAGTTTACTAAAAAAATCAATGTAAACAAGCATTAACTCATTATTCAATTAAAGACCGCTGCCAAGACAATTCTCCGTGATCACACCCGAAATTGAATTAATGGTGAGTAATTTACAGCATGGATGCTGTTAAAAAGCGTAGCTTGGCCACGGATGGCCTATCTACGCTGGTTACGTACATATCATTAATTTAAATTGAGGAAACAGTGTGATCCTCGGGGCGCCGTGAGATTCCAAAGAGAAGTCGGCGGTTACTTCTCTTTGGTTGCCGTCGCCAACGCGACATTTACTAGTCAAATTTGAAAAACGCTGTATTTTCACAATCACCACACACTAATGAATAAGACTCTTTGCGTTTACTCACTTTGGTATTGGCGCTAGTACATTGCGGGCAAGGCGCTTTCATTGGCGTATTGGTATCGCACTCCCCACATGTAACAAAATAGCCGTAGCGACCTGAGCGAGCTTTAAGCGTCGTTTTATTGTTGCACTGCTTGCACTGTAAATTTATTTCATTGGCAATATTTGGTTGCTTTTGAGTTATTGGCGCAATAGCTGTTGATTCATCTTGATAAATCGGGCTAGGTTCGTGGAGACTTGATGCTATTGCATCAGGTTTTAACTGTGTGGAAGGGGCAATATTTTGCTCTAAAAGAAACTGACAGATCCTAGCTAAGCTTTCTTTACTAAACCACGGACGAACATTGGTCGAAAAAAAGTGCAGGGCGTTTGGTATTGATTCCGGTAGCTTCATTATGTCTAAAAGTTTATCCGCTATAAACTCTGATTTAACGAGTCGCTCTTCAAGCGCTTTTGGTGTGTTATCTCGATTAATTATGGCATTACTCGATATTGCACAAATGCCATGCCATTCACGACCACCAAAGTTTTGTTGTATTTTGCCAAACATCTTAGGGAGTAGGTGTGGAGCATTGTTTATTATCAAACTTTTTAGTAATGCCAGTTGTAGCTCAACTTGTTTGATTGGTGATGGCATTCCTTGCCATTGTCCTCGGTAGCTGCGACTCCACTCTTGATGTTGGTTTATAGCGACTTCACCGGTAATACTTTTTGATTCAATAAGAATAAACCCGTAGGTATAAACAATAAGGTGGTCTATCTGTGCGCTTTCGCCGTTGTGTTTAAACTTTACATCATTAAACACAAATACTTGACGGTGGTCTTTAAATGCGCGACGTAAGTAAAATGCTACGTCTAGCTCTTGTTTTTGACCCGCTTTGATCTTAGAGGAAGTTGTAGTTGATAGAGCTTTATCTTTTAAAATCATGCGACATCCTTTCTGTCATATATGTTTAAAGCATATCACTGAAGTACCTAATAAAAATACTGTTTAAGGATTTTTACTCGCCCTATTTTTATTTAAAAGCGTAGCTTTTCGCATCAGCAAGCTTAACGCCTACGGTGATAAAAGGCGCTAGGTTGTGTTCGTTGCTCGTCGCTTGCTGCTCGAAACCGAAATTGGCGTTTAAAATAATCACAGCTAAAACTGGTTTCTACGATTTCAACTTACCAATTAACACAATGAGGCAATTAAGCTCATTATTCGCCTCATTGTGTGAGGCGAATAAGTCATATAGACTAAAGCTAATTAACTTAAGGGCACACGCTTATGTGGATATGGCAACAACAAGATTGGCCGAACTTTACGTGGGATGAAAAACAGCTTGCGCCGTTGTTGAGAAAGCTTTGTTTTAACCAAGGTGTGCTGATTGGTCGCATGGATGGGCAAAGTACGCAGCAAAAACAGCAAGCACTTGATACTTTATTGGCTAATATTATTCATTCAAGCGCAATTGAAGGTGAAAAACTCAATGCGTTTTCGGTACGTTCGTCACTAGCTAAAAAACTCCACATTGATGAGCAGCCTTATCCAACCACAGTGCAAAGCGATAATCTTGCAGAGATCATGTTGGATGCAATTAATAACACCGATACACCGCTTGATTTAGAACGTGTGTTGAATTGGCATCGTTTATTGTTTACAGGTGAACAAGGATTATTTACTCAAATAGCGGACGGTCAATTACGTGGCAACGAGCCAATGCAAATTGTATCAGGGCGATTAGATAGACCCGTATTACATTTTACTGCTCCACCAAAAGATGTTATCGAAAACGAACTCGCTGTTTTTTTTAATTGGTTTAATGCAGGTTATAACGATCGACACGAAGACCCTTTTATTCGTGCTGCAATCGCTCATTTGTGGTTTGTAACCTTACATCCATTTGAAGATGGTAACGGGCGTATTACGCGTCTTATTACAGATTTAGCGCTTGCTCAAGAGCATAAAGAGTCGATACGGTTCTATGCGATGTCGGTGGCAATTTTAGAAGATAGAAAAGGCTATTACGAGGTCTTAGAGGCAACACAGCGTGGTGATTTGTGCATTACACAGTGGATTACCTGGTTTTTAAATACGCTCAATAAAGCCGTTGAATCTACCCTGAAGAATATTGAGCAAACTGTCGCTAAAACTAATTATTGGTTTAAAAAAGATCAAACTAGACTAAATGAACAGCAAGTAAAAGTGCTAAATAAATTACTTGATGGCCAATTTGAGCAGGGCATCAGTGCGAGTCAGTATCAAAAAGTGGCTAAGGTAAGTCGTGCGACGGCAACGCGTCATTTATCAGATTTACAAACACTGGATTATATAAAGAAAACCGCAGCGGGTGGTCGCAGTACTCGTTATAAAATAGCCAAATGATTTTAAAAAGCTTAAAGCTTTTATCTATAATTCAAAGCCCTACTATTTCAAACACGATGACACTAAGGTGAGGCAATTAATGACGTAAAAGTAACCTAATTTAAAAGCGGTAATTTTCGCGTCAGCAAGCTTAACGCCTACGTTGATAAAGGCCGTGGGCTTCGAGCAGTGAGTAGCGAGCTTTACAAACAGCCTGATATCAGCCCTGAACCTAGAGTCTACTCTTTTAGCGCAGCGTCTCTTTGCCTTCTTTGTGAATAATTTACTAAACCCTATTTGAACACAGAGAAGACAACGGGCTTCGAGCGACGAGTAGCGAGCTTTACAAACAGCCTGATATCAGCCCTG
>NZ_JALNTK010000037.1:0-15953 GCF_023161865.1 Pseudoalteromonas sp. 2CM36K | reverse complement strand
GGGTCATGATGGACTTGAACCATCGACCAATGGATTAAAAGTCCACTGCTCTACCAACTGAGCTAATGACCCGCTCTGGTTTACTTATAAAAAGTAAGTACGCGTAAATCCGCCGATTAGACCATTCTAAATATAAAAAGAATGGTGGGTCATGATGGACTTGAACCATCGACCAATGGATTAAAAGTCCACTGCTCTACCAACTGAGCTAATGACCCGCTCTTTTTGTCGCATTTCGAGTGGGGTTACCATTCGTTTGCTGCGGGCGCTTATAATACTTATTTATAAAATGAGTGCAACCGAAATTGTCTCTTTTTTTAAGTTTTTATGTCTAGTTGAGCAATTTTAGACCGCTTATGACAAAAAGCAGTCTAATCAAGCATCAACATTTATTTTGATAAGCGATCTGTGGCTAATTTAGCAGCAGTTGTACTTGGGTACTGATTGATAAGCTCATTCAATATTTTTTGTGCTTCTGCCTTCAAACCTTGCTCTTGTAAAAGTGTACCAAGCTTTAACATCGCATCTGGGCGTTTATTTGAATTTGGAAATTCGTTAACAACTACTTTAAAGTGCTCGGCTGCTTTTACACCGTCATTTTTAATCGTTAATAGTTGTCCCAGCCAATAATGTGCGTTTGAGGTGTACACTGAATTTGGATACGTTGTTAAGAACGCTTGAAATTCTGGAATAGCTTGGTCGTAGCGTTTATCTTTCATTATAAGCGCAACAGCACGTTCGTACGCTTCGTTTTCAGATAAATCGCTGCTGTAGCTCTGCTCGTTACTAGGCTGTGTGTAGTCTGTTGTAGGCGCTGGAGCGGTCGGCTTTGCATACGCTTGGCTAACACGGTTCTCAATTTCTTGATAAAGCTCGCGTTGACGCTGGAGTACTTTTTCAAGCTTATAGCTTTGCTCTTCAGTTACTCCGCGTATTTGACTAACTTCATCTTGCAGTAAATTGAGCTGTTGCTGTAACTCTACTTGTAAAAAATTACGCTGTTGCATCATACTTTCAAGTGTTGCTAAACGCTTTTCAATGCTTGACTGTGAACTTGCAGCTTCTGAAACAGGAGCGGGAGCAGCCAAAACTTGGGTGCTCCCGCTCAATATCATGGCTGCCAAAATAATTTTCGGCTTCATAATATCTCTTATCTTAGTAAACTAGTACCGCACGGCGGTTTTTAGCGAAAGCAGACTCAGTGCGAGATTTAACCATTGGCTTTTCTTCGCCGTAGCTAACTACTGACATTTGGCTTGCAGAAACACCTAAGCTTTGTAGGTATTTTTCAACTGCTTGTCCACGGTGCTCACCAAGTGCAATGTTGTACTCTGGCGTACCGCGCTCATCTGCGTGGCCTTCAATTAATACTTTAACAGAAGGATTTTTAACTAAAAACTCAGCGTGTGCACGAAGTAAGTCTGCATATTTGCTTTCAACTGTGGCTTTATCAAAGTCAAAGTAGATAATTTGCTCTTGACGAAGCGCTTCGTACTTTTGACGAAGTTGCTCTTCTGCTTGTTGCTCTGGCGTCATTGTGGCTACTTCAACTGTATCCGTTGTTGTTTGCTCAACAGTTGCTTGGTTTGACTGGTTAGCTGCATTTTCGTCGATATCTGAAGATGAGCTACAAGCTGCTAGTGTCATTACTGGCACAGCAATTAGCAGGCCTTTAAGTATTTTGTTAAGTTGCATTGAGTAGATTCCTATTTTGAGTAAACCAGCAATTATTACTGTAAATATGGCGACCAAGCAGGTGCCTTTACTTGTCCATCAAGCACAGGTAAACGTGCTTTAAAACGACCGTCCATCGATACTAGCGCAAGTACCTGTTTATTATTGTGGAGCGTGCTGTATATAATCATCGAGCCATTTGGCGCTATGCTCGGTGATTCGTCAAGGCGAGTTCGTGTTAAAACTTGAAACGCACCTGTAGCCAACTCTTTCTTAGCAAGATGATACTGTCCGTTAGTACGGTTTACCATCACTAATTCTTTTCCGTCTGGCGAAATAGAACCCGCTAGGTTCATGTCACCGTCAAAGGTTAATCTTTGCGTTCTGCCAGTTTTTAAATTTAACTTATAAATCTGAGCATTACCACCCCTTTCCGACGTAAATACTATATCTTCACCATTTGGGTACCACGAAGGTTCGGTATCTATACTACGATGGCGTGTTAATCGCGTCTCTTTACGTGTTAGTAAGTCTAATAAGTAAACCTCAGTTGCACCAGTTTTATCTTTTGACAGCACGAGCAGTAACTTTTTACCATCTGGCGAGAATTGCGGCGCGCCGTTAATTCCCTTGTAGCTGGTGATCAATTCGCGTTTACCCGTATAAATGTCTTGAATGTAAATTTGGCTCTGGCGATTTTCAAAGGTTACATACGCTAACTTAGTACCGTCAGGTGACCAAACCGGCGACATTAATGGCTCTTTTGAACGCAATAATACTTGTTCATTAAAACCATCGTAATCAGCAACGACTAACTGATAAGGCTTTTCTTCGGTATCACGTACAATAACATAGGCTATTTTTGTTAAAAACGCGCCTTTTTCGCCAGTTAGCTTTTCATAAATAACATCACTAATGCGGTGCGAGTATCGACGAAATCCAGTTTCACCAATTACGCTTTGACGTGCTTCTAAAATATGGTCTTGGCTTTGAACAAGCTTACCGTTGCTCATCATTTGTGTTTCACCGCCAGTAATTTGGCCGCGAATAACATCAACAAGCTCATAACGTACTAAGTAGCGTCCGTTGGTTTGCTGTTCTACTTCACCCACTAAAACCGCTTCAACGCCTTTATTAACCCAAGCGCCGTAATCAATATCGGCGTCTTTATGTGGTTGTTGAGGCATTTGTGAAACGCTAACTGGCTTAAATTTGCCACTGCGCATTAAATCAGCAGCAATAACATCGCTAAGCTGCTCTGGAATAGGGCCAATACCTTGATATTTAAAAGGCACAATCGCAATCGGTCTTGCACCGTCTATACCTTCAGTAATAACAATTTCAAGTGCCGCGTGTGCAACACCCTGAAACCCTAATATTAAAACTAAACAGGCTATTTTAATTTTGTTAAACATGTCATCCCTTAAAACTCTGGCGCGATGGTTATATTAATATTCTTTAATTGTTCGAATACGTCTTTATCTTTCGATACCGGTAATGTGTCGGCCATGCGAACCGCTCTTAAAGCAGCTTCACACACTAATTTATCACCACCTAACGACTTAACCTGCGTAACCAAGCCATTAAACCCAAGACGGAGATTAATGCGGCATTGCTGGTTTTTCATTTTTTCATCAATTAATAAGTTTTGCTGAATACGCGCCATAATTAATGCACGGTATTTATCAACTTCACTCACTACTTGCTGTTGACGTATTTTATTGCGTGCAGCCTGCTCTTTGGCAAGTTGCTCTTGCAGTATTTGTTCTTGCAATGCTTGCTGACGTTTACGCTCAGCTTCTTCAGCACGTTTTTTACGCTCTTCTTCGGCTTTTTTAAGCGCGGCTTCTTCGGCTTTGCGTTTGTCGGCAGCCGCTTTAGCAGCATCTTCAGCCTCTTGCTTTTGCTTTTGCGCTTGTTTGGCTTTTGCTCGCTCACGTTGTTCTATTTCGCGGGCTTTTTTAGCTTGAGCTTCGGCTTCGGCTCTTTCTTTCTCTTTAGCTTTGCGCTGCTGCTCTA
Organism: Pseudoalteromonas sp. 2CM36K; assembly: GCF_023161865.1. NCBI lineage: Bacteria > Pseudomonadati > Pseudomonadota > Gammaproteobacteria > Alteromonadales > Pseudoalteromonadaceae > Pseudoalteromonas > Pseudoalteromonas sp. 2CM36K. Next base: position 12,260 of record NZ_JALNTK010000037.1, on the reverse strand, counting down.
GCTTTTTAATGCGTCTTGCTTCAGATTCTCTTTGCTTACGTGCGTCTGCTGCGCGGCGCTCTAAATCACGAATGCGTTTATCTTCAGCGCGCTTTTTATCTTCTTCTTTTTTGCGTAACTCAGCAATTTTTTGCTCAACCTGCTGTTGATCCACGGTCACAGCAGACACCGCATTTTCTGGCTCAGGAATGGCGGCATTAAGCGTCACTTCCATTACTTTAGGTTTAGGTGGATGAATGTTTGCTGATGCATACAAAAATCCCCCTAATGCTAAATGCAGTATTACTGATTTGATTAACGACGTATTCATATGACTACTTGGTCCCCTCAAAGGATTCGGTCATTAAGCCTACCGATGGTACACCTGCATTCCTCAAAAAATCCATGAGCAGTAGCACTTCTTGATACGACACTTTACCTGAGCCTTTAATCATTACTGGGGTATCAGGGTTTTTCATTAGTTGTAGTTTAATTACAGCGGCTACAGCTAATGCTTCCATTGGCTCTTCCGGATCAGTACCTATGCTTACATAATACTTACCTTGCGAATCAATAGAGGCAATAATGGGCGGCGTATCTTTGGTATCAACTAAGTCTGACTCTTCCATTTTTGGTAGGTCTACTTTTACGCCATGGGTTATTAATGGCGCAGTGGCCATAAATATAATAAGCAGCACCAACATTACATCAATGTATGGTACTACATTAATTTCTGCGACTGGGCGACGCTTTTTACGATGATACATTCGCTTGAGCCTCTATTTGGGTAGCTGCTTGACGGTGTAAGATATTGGCAAATTCTTCCATAAAGTTAATGTAGTGAGATTCTAACTTTTCAACTTTATTAGCAAATCGGTTATAAGCAATAACAGCAGGAATTGCAGCAAATAAACCCATTGCTGTTGCAATCAAAGCTTCTGCTATACCTGGTGCAACCATTTGTAAGGTTGCTTGTTTTACTTCACCTAAGGCAATAAAGGCATTCATAATACCCCATACTGTACCAAACAAACCTATGTAGGGGCTAATTGACCCAACGGTTGCTAAAAACGATAAGCTTGATTCTAGTTTTTCTATTTCACGAGAAAGCGCAACCCGCATTGAACGATGCGTGCCTTCCATAACAATGCCTGCACTTTGAAAGGTATTTTTTTTGTGGCGTGCAAACTCTTTGAAACCTGAGGTGAATAACGCTTCAATACCCGTTGATTGACCACCGCGTGATGAAATTTCGTTATATAGCTTACTTAGGTCAACACCAGACCAAAAACGATGCTCAAATTTTTTGGCATTTGCTAAGGCGTCAGAGATGGCTTTTTTACGTTGAAAAATAATAGCCCACGACATAACCGACATAGCAACCAACGCTAGCATTACTAATTGCACAAGCAAACTGGCTTCTAGAATTAGATCTAAAAAATTAAGCCCTGATCCCACGTTAAACTCCTAAATAATTAAAAACATCAAATTGATTTATTTGAGTAAGGTAACTTTGTAACACATTAGCCACCATTAAAGTTCAGCTAGTGTATCTAGTGTATTTCCTGCTGACAACGATATTGCTGTGAATAGCCAACAAAAAACGTTAAAAAAATAATTTTACTACTTAACTCTTGTTTTACTGTATAAATAAATAACAATAAAGCTATCTATAAGCCTGCTTAATTTCACTAAAGAGTCACAAAAATACGCTGTTTATTCAAAATTAATGCATAAGCACTCATAAAAACTACACGCTTACCTTAACGTAATAGTAAAACTAATACCGAACGTTTATATGTTAATATACATAAACAAAGCATTTCATTAACTTATAGAATTTATGGTTAATTAACATGCAACATTAAGTAAAAACAGAAAACCCCTGGTATTAGTTTTTTTAATCTGAAAATATAAATTTTCTAGTTTGAACAAATTCTGCCGCTTCGGTATTATTCTCTCATACCGAGCTAGCGCATTAAATGAAAGCTATTTCATTGAATCCAGTTCTTCGTAATATGATTTATTTCGTATTACTTTTTTACTTCTTGGGGTATGACCTCAACAAGTAAAACGTAGTTCCCTAGATTACTTCCTTAAACTTGTTGTTTGCCCGCATTATTTGCGGGCTTTTTTTTGCCCACAATTTGTAAAATTAGTTACACTCATCCTCAATACCATTACTGCAGGCGCACAGTAGCCTGATATGTCTTAACGCTCAGTGAATTATTGGCAAAGTAAAATACGTCTAAATTTAACCTTTGCTCATACTAAAAAGCCACTGTCGTTAAAATGACAGTGGCTTTAGAAAGAGTTTAGTTATTCTGGTTATTTAATCTTTTTTAGGTAACAAACCAAAATGGTGATACGCATTATCAGAGACAATTCGCCCTCGCGGCGTACGCTGAATAAATCCTTGTTGAATTAGAAAGGGTTCAATCACATCTTCTATGGTTTCTTTCTCTTCGCCTATTGCCGCGGCTAAGTTGTCAAGGCCAACAGGGCCACCCATAAACTTTTCGATGATGGCGAGTAAATATTTACGATCCATGTAATCAAAACCGCTTTTATCAACATCAATCATGTCGAGGGCTTGTTGAGCTACCTCAGCATTAACCGTACCATCTGACTTTACTTGGGTGTAATCGCGCACTCGACGCAATAATCGATTTGCAATACGTGGCGTGCCACGAGAACGCTTGGCTATTTCGGCGGCGCCATCGTCACACATTTCTAAACTAAGATAATGCGCTGAGCGCCCCACAATATGCGATAAGTCTTCCACAGAGTAAAACTCTAAGCGTTGAACAATACCAAAACGGTCACGCAGTGGAGAAGTTAATGACCCCGCACGGGTAGTTGCACCAATGAGTGTAAACGCGGGTAAATCAAGCTTAATAGAGCGTGCAGCTGGCCCTTCACCTATCATAATATCGAGCTGGTAATCTTCCATTGCCGGGTAGAGTATTTCTTCAACTTGCGGGCTCAAACGGTGAATTTCATCAATAAACAGTACATCACCTTCTTCAAGGTTAGTAAGCAATGCGGCTAAGTCGCCCGCTTTTTCAAGCACAGGCCCAGAGGTGGTTTTAATATTTACATTTAATTCGTTGGCTACAATATTGGCAAGCGTGGTTTTACCTAAGCCTGGCGGACCGAATATTAATAAATGATCCAACGCTTCGCTGCGGCTACGCGCGGCTTCAATAAATATTTCCATTTGTTGCTTAACATGCGGCTGACCACGATAATCGGCCAGTAACTTAGGCCTAATAGCGCGATCTATGGTGTCTTCGTTGGTTTTTTCAGCAGCATCTATTAAGCGATCAGCTTCGATCATAATTTACTCACAGCATTGATTTCAAAGATTCTTTAATTAGAACCTCAGTCGACATATCGGGTTTGCTTATTGATTTTACTGCTTTTTGCGCTTGTGGCAATTTATAACCGAGCGCCACTAACGCCGAAACCGCATCATCGGCCGCATTATTGGCTATAGTTGCATCGCTCGCAGGATCTATTACGGCGCTATCGCTAAATGGGGTAAATAAGTCATTACCCCAATTTTTTAATCTGTCTTTCATTTCGAGCACTAAACGCTCTGCAGTTTTTTTACCCACACCTGGCAATTTAACCAAAGCGGTAGCATCTTCATTATTTACGCAACTTACAAACTGCTGCGCCGACATGCCCGACAAAATAGCTAAGCCTAATTTAGGCCCTACTCCATTAGCTTTTAACAGCTCTCTAAATAACGCACGCTCGGTTTTATTATTAAAGCCAAACAATAACTGTGCGTCTTCGCGTACTACAAAATGAGTGTACACAATGGCGTTGTCGCCTACTTTAGGCAAATCGTAAAAACAGGTCATTGGCATTTGTACTTCGTAGCCAACGCCGCTCACTTCTAATAGTATTTCTGGGGGCTGTTTTTCAACTAACACGCCGTTTAAGCGACCTATCATTGTTATTTCCTTAGACGTCCTCTAACGGTTTTGCTTGCGCTACCCGCTAGTTTTATTAAATTTTGTTCAGAGTGGGCATGGCAAATTGCAATTGCAAGCGCATCCGCCGCATCGGCTTGCGGCGTACCTGGCAGTTTAAGTATGTTTTTAACCATATGTTGAACTTGCGATTTATCTGCCCCACCGTTACCCACAACGGCTTGCTTTATTTGCCGTGCTGAGTATTCAAAAACCGGTAAGTCGGCCATAGAGGCACCGACAATCGCAGCGCCACGAGCTTGGCCTAGCTTTAAAGCAGAATCAGGGTTATGCGCCATAAATACTTTTTCTATAGCAAATGTTTCAGGCGAAAATTGCTCTATAAGCTGTGTAATGCCTTGGTAAATCATTTTAAGTCGGGTGGGAAAGTCGTGATCGGCTAATTTAATACAGCCACTGCCTAAGTAAGTAAACTTAGCCCCTTGGTGCGCAACCACACCGTAACCCGTTAAACGCGAGCCCGGATCGATCCCTAAAATAATGGCCAAACAGCACTCTCATTATTGTTATTCATTAATAATGCTAATAATGCCAGAGCACTGTATAAATTACCAGTACCAAGCAAAAACAAAAATGCCTACATAAAAAGTAGGCATTTAAACGCTATTTGGCTGAAAAGTTTATGCCAATGCGCGTACTAAGCCTTGGGTATTTTGTTTAAGCGTACGGGCAATCATAAAATAGCCTAACCCTGCTACAAACACGCCACCAGCAACGGGGCCAATAATCCAAATATTAGGATGCAGCTTACCCGCTAAATCAAACATTTGCTGCTGAACAATCAATAACGCAATGTCGCTGAAAAATGCAGCCACCAGTCCGGCTAAACCGCCCAGTAATAAAAACTCATACAAGGTGGCATTTTTGATTAATCGGCTTTTAGCGCCCAAAGTACGCAGTATCACAATTTCTTGCATCCGCTCACCTAAGCTTGCTTGCACCTGCGATATAAGTACCAACGCGCCACACAACACCACAATAGCCAGTACAAAGCCAATAGCTAACGACACTTGCTCAATAGTCGATTGAATTTGTTTAACAAAGTTGTCTACATCAATCGCTGTAATCGTAGGATATGTACGTAATAACTGGCTAAAGTCGCGCTTTTGCTCAGGCTCAATACGTACTGATGAAATATACGTGGCCGGAAAGCTACTCAACACATCAGGGCTTAAAATAATGAAAAAGTTAGGTTTAAGCGTGGCCCAATTAACTTTACGTACACTGGTAATTTTAGCGTCGAACGACTGCGCACCAATTAAAAACGTGAGGGTATCGCCCATTTTCACATCAAGGCGCTTCATCATCGACTCTTCAAGTGAGGCCTCAGCTACTGCGTCATCGCCAAACCACTGGCCATCGATAATGTCATTTTGTGAGGGGACTTCGTTAAGCCAAGTTAAGTTAAGCTCGCGGCCAATACCTGAGCGGGCTTCTTCGTCTTTTTTCTCGTTGTCTTGCAATGACACTTCACGTGCTACTGCTTCGCCATTTACTGCATTCACGCGGCCACGAATCGTTGGGTAAAACTCCGACACTTGAATGCCTTTTTGCGCTAAGTATTCATTTACCGGATCCAGCTCATTTTGCGTAATATTAACCAAAAAGGCATTAGGTGCATCACTTGGTAACTGAGACTGCCAATCCGAAATAATGTCGTTTTTTAGCACAATTAAAAACAACAGTAATTTAATCGCTAGCGAAAAACTAATTAGCTGCACCGCATTAACGTTGGCGCGCTTTTGAATAGACGCAATAGCCAACGACCAGCTGTTACCTGGCTTTAAGCCAAGCTTTCGGCCCCCGCCAAATATTAATTTAGAAATTAAAAACAACACTAAAATAAGCGCAAGCGTTGAGGCAAATAAAATAAGGGTAATTTTAATATTGTTACTAAATAACCACATTAATAAAAATACCGTTAAGGCGCTAAGCCCTAAATGGATTTTACTTACCGCAAGGCGATCACCTAAATTACGGCGAAGCACTCTAAGTGGTGGAATATCAAATAAATCTAACAATGGCTTAATAGAGAACATAACCGCACAAATAACCCCGGTGCTAATGGCGACTAACCACGGTTTAAACCCTGCCATGGGCAGTTCGGTTCCCATGCTTTTTGCAAGGTAACCAGTTGCAACTTCTTGTAAGCCGTAACCAATAGCAAGGCCAACGACTACCGCCATGGTACACACCATTAATAAGTGCATAAGGTAAATTTTGCGGATCATATCGCGGCTGCCACCTAAGGTTTTCATCATCGCGACGGGATCGTATTGACGCTCACAATAGCGCTTAGCCGATACCGCAATAGCAACCGCGGCTAATATAATGCCCAGCAAACCTGCTAACAATAAAAAGCTTTCGGCTCTGTTTAAGCTATTTGAAATGGGCGATTGACGGTCTTTTACACCATACCAGTTTTGGTTTTCTTTAAGTTGCGGTTTTAACCAATCGTAAAAACTATTGATGTCGCTTTCATCACCTGCATACAACTGGCGGTAAAATACACGGCTACCGGGCTGTATTACTTCAGTTTTTGGTACATCATCAATATTAATAAGTACTCTGCGACTGCTAGAGAACACATTAAATGGCGCATCGGGTTCTTCTACAATCACCTTTTCCACATTGAATAACGCGGCACCTAATTCAACTTGGTCGCCTACGTTTATGTTTAAACTGTAAAAAACAGATTCACTTAACCATACGTTACCAGGGCTTGGCGCACCGGGTGCAACCTCAGTTTGAGCATTCAAACCCGACTTAACTTTCAATTGGCCTTTAAGCGGGTAACTGTTTGATGCAGCCTTTACCGAGCTAAACTGCATTTCATCGTTTGCAAACAGCATAGTGTCAAAGTACACCATTTGTGCAGTTTGTAAGTTTTGTTGTTCTGCTTTGGTTATAAAGGCGGTATCTATGGCGTGATTGCTGGCAAGAACACGATCTGCTGCTATAAATGCACTGCTTTTTTGGGCAATACTTTGTGCAATTCGCTCTGTCACCATAGATAAAGTAAGCACGGTTAATACTGCCAGTGCAATGGCTGCGCTTATTACGGTTAGTTCACCACGGCGAAACTCACGAGAAAATAGTTTAAGCGCTAATTTAGCCCACATTTGCCATTTCCTCTGTTGAATTTTGTACCAGCTCCCCCGCCTCTATTTGAATAATGCGTTCACATTTTTGTGCTAAGGCTTCATCGTGAGTGACTAAAATGAGGGTTGTACCGTTTTGCTTATTTAAATCAAATAATAACGACTCAATCATATGGCCATTTTTGCTATCTAAGTTAGCTGATGGCTCATCGGCAAACAATATTTTTGGTGAACCAACAAATGCACGGGCAATCGCAACACGTTGTTGCTCACCACCAGATAACTGCGACGGGTAATGATCAACCCGATGGCTTAAGCCTACTTTTTCAAGCAAAGCGAGCGCTTGTTCTTTGGCGTCTTCTTTACCTGCAAGCTCTGCCGGTAGCATGACGTTTTCAAGTGCAGTTAAACTTTGTACCAACATAAAAGACTGAAATACAAAGCCAACTTTTGCAGCTCTGAGTGCGGCCCGCGCTTCTTCGTCTAATTCGTGCAGCGGCTCCCCATCTAACATTACTTCGCCGCTGCTGGCCGTATCAAGCCCTGCTAATAAACTTAATAAAGTGGATTTACCTGAGCCCGACGTGCCAACAACAGCAACAGACTCACCATGCTTGACATTAAAGCTGATGTCGCTGAGGATGAACAACTCACCTTCAAGGGTAGATACAACTTTAGACAAACCATTTACTTGAATTATATTTAATTGAGAAAGCGCTGACATATGACTCATTCAATCCTACGTTTTGTATTTATTTTATTTTTAGTTATTAACCCCCTTACTGCGGCAGCTAACAACACGATTTTAATACTTGGTGACAGTTTAAGCGCAGCCTATGGCTTAAAACAAGAACAAGGCTGGGTGCAATTGTTACAAGATAAATACGATACCGAGCAACGCCCTATCAACTTAGTAAATGCCAGTATTAGCGGCGAAACCACCGGCGGTGCATTGCGCCGATTAGACGCGCTACTTGAGCAATACCAACCAACTCACGTGCTCATTGAGCTTGGCGCTAATGACGGTCTACGCGGTTTTCCAGTTACTAAAATGCAAGACAACTTGACCGCTCTAATTGAAAAAAGCCAAGCAATAGATGCACAAACCGCGCTAATGGAAATTTATATTCCACCTAACTATGGCCCACGTTACAGTAAAATGTTCACCGATAGCTTTGCCAGTGTAAGCAAAGCCACAGGCTCGTATTTAATGCCGTTTTTTGTACTTAAAGTAGCAGGCAAAAGCGAGCTAATGCAAAACGATAACTTACACCCTAACAAAACTGCGCAACCAATACTACGAGATGAAATGTTTAACACGATCAACCAGTGGTTAAATAAAGAGTAAAGCCGTGTAAAACTTCTGGCGCAAGCACTTAATATTAAACGCTTGCGCAATAAACATCCAAACAAACAAATGCTTATTGATTTTTTTAAAAATACACGTACTATTGCAGTCGAAGTCGGTATGTGGCGCAGCTTGGTAGCGCACTGTCATGGGGTGGCAGGGGTCGAGAGTTCGAATCTCTCCATACCGACCATTTTTTCAATAACTTACCCCAATTCCTAATAAGTTATTTTCTACAAAAACACTTCGTGTAGCCAATCTGTAGCCACTCTATTATTTTTTATCAAAAATAACTTTTAGTACTTCGTGCGTACTGGTTGCGAATCTCCTTTTACGGTGTCTGAAAATACCCTAAATAAATCTGGTTACCTTTTTATACTCTTTTAAGCTGTTGCGTAGCCCCCACACACCCGAAAAGCCGTTTCTTTGTAGATACCTGAATAAGCTTTTGCGCGTCCAGCTATTACCCCAGCTTGTTTTTAAGTCATTGCTATTTAAGTAATTAACTAACAATTCATAACTTGAGTTTTTATATTTATGTGTACCACTCAGTACTAGCGCTAACGCTTTAAATATCTGCCTATCATTGTTAAGTTTATCAAATCGTTTCATAAGTCCCCCTGCTTTGACCTCTTATTATACCCTTTTAAGCAAAGTTACAGGTAAGCAATGCCTGTAGGTTTAAATAGCTTGAAATTGGCTCATTCTTTTGTAACTCTGGTAAAACTGCAACTACTAAGGACGGTTATGTTTTTATCCGAAAATCAGCAATCAAAATCTTCAAGCACAAAACCCGAATGGACTTTAAACGACAACGGCCTAACAAATAACTTTACCGAAATAACTTATGAAATTAGCAAGCTCAGTTTTTCATTAGAAAAAGATGGTTACAAAGGTGTCGCATCAATATTTTATAACAATGATTTTCTGTGTAATCTAACCACTATTTATAGTCAATCTGGTGTTTATAAAAAGTATGGAATCAAGGAAGGTACAGCAATAAACAATACTGCTAAAGATAACCTATTAGACATAAACAACAATAAAATAGGCCTATCTAGTGCTGTATTTAGCTTCAAATCAAGAGACTATGGTATAGCTGGTTTGAGGACTGTTGAATGTGATTCCTCGTATGAAGTCCTTTTCTACGGTAAATATGTCACGAGTGTTTCTAAAGAAACAGCTCATAAAATAGAAACTACAAAAGACATATACCTAAAGAAAAAACTTTCGGCTTCGCAAGAAAAGAGTAATGACGAGAAAAATTTAAGCGAAGTTGAAAAAAAGAAAAACGATCTTGCTGCAAGTAACTATAAAATTATTCGTACACCTAACGAAGTTATTCTTACCACTGAAACAGCATCAAATTTAAAGGTGGCCAAAAGGTTAGATGTAATAACTGCTGAATGCGCATATGGCATGAATATTTTCAAAGATATATTTGCAACTCTTAGTGATACTTTTGGGGGGCGAAATAAAAGCATACAAAACACGCTCAGAGATGCCCGTAAAACAGCTCTAGCGGAATTGAGAAAAGAGGCTTTTTCATTGGGTGCTAATGCGGTAATTGGTATCGATTTAGATTACAGTGAAATATCGGGTGGTGGTAAGTCTGGTATGTTGTTCATTGTGGTTTCAGGCACTGCCGTAATTGTTGAACGCTAGGCTTAATTACTTTGAGTGAATTAAGGGCGGGACTTTTAAAAATACCGCCCTTAGTATTAATTAATACTCATTTGCGGCGCTGTGCCATTGGTAAACGTGTAATTTGAAACAATGCCGTCATCAAACAATATATCTAACGTTTTTTGAGTGCCCTCGGTTTGAACTTTCATAGTAAACACATAAGAAAAATGCGGTAGCAATAAAGTCCATACTAACTAACACCTAATAACGGTTGAATCATCATAATCTCATCTTATCGATTATTTGTTTCTATATAGTAAAACCATTACAAAGAGCACCGTTAGTATAAATTTATTTTATATTTAACAACTGTTTAAAATAAACATATCCGTCCGGTGATCACCGCCTAGCCTTTAAAATTCCACGGTAATAGACTATCGATATCAGGTGTTGATTGGCACAGCTCATCTAAACACGCGGTGATGTAATCGTATGGCGCTAAGCCGTTGGCTTTGGCTGTTTCGATGATGCTGTAAAGTATCGCGCTTGCGTTAGCACCTGTTGCTGTTTGGCTAAACAGCCAGTTCTTACGGCCTATCACAAACGGTTTGATGGCTCTTTCTGCACGGTTGTTGTCGATACTCAGTCGCCCATCATTAATGTACTCAATGAGTTTCGGCCACTGGTTTGCCATGTAATTGGCGGCATCAATGAGTTTACTATTACCAACAAGGTTTGGCTGATGTTTTTCAAGCCACTGTTTGAGTTTATCGAGTATCGGTTTACTCTGTGCTTGTCGAGTCTGGTAACTCTCATCCGCTGATTTATCTTTCAACCGTGACTCTATCCCATACAGCTTTTGTATTAAGCTGAGCACCACATCGGCTTTGCCTGTCTTATTTTTCCCTTGCAGCTTTTTCGCTTCAATGAATTTCCGACGTGCGTGCGCCCAGCACCCCACAAGACTGGCCTGTGTCTTTTCATAAGCTTGATAACCATCAACATGTAAGTACCCTTGATAGCCATTAAGATAATCCATCACGCAGGCGGCTGCGCGACTAGTGTGGTAGTCGTAAAGCACGATGTTAGGGATGGGGCTGTCGGGTTTAGGTGAGTCAGCACCTGAGCAGTACACCCACATGTAACTATTCACTTTATCTGATTTCACCACATTGACCGTGGTTTCATCAGCGTTAAGGAGTGGTTGCTTGAGTAATTCTTCTTTTAACCGTTTAACCAGCGGGGTAAACAGCGCTGTTGACTTAATCACCCAATCGCTCATGGTTTTGCGGCTCAGCTCAATGCCGTATTGCTTAAACATGCTCTCTTGGCGATGAAGCGGTAAACCATATTGATATTTACTGGTGATGAGTTGGCTAAGTAAGCTCGCGGTGGCAATGCCTTTGTTAATGGGCATGGCGGGCATAGGCTGTTGCTTTATCGTTGACCCAGTGCCTGATTTTTCACACTCACGACAGGCGTATTTAGGGCGAATATGTTCAATCACTTTGACGTGTGCTGGAATGAACTCAAGCTTTTCAGCAGTATCTTCACCGATTTTATGTAACTCACCACCGCAACATGCACAGCTTTTATCTGCTATGTCGTGGATAACTTGTTCACGGGGTAAGTCTTTTGGCAGTGGCTTGCGTTTAGGCTTGTTGCGGGTGTAGCTAATTCCTTGCTGCTCAGGCTCAGCTTTCTCAGCAATCTCTTCAACTTCATTAAATAATTCACCTTGCCCTACAAAGCCTTCAGCACTTTTGCCGAATTGCTTTTGTTGGGCTAAACGGAATTGCTCATATAAATAGGCGATTTTAGCATCTTTCTGTATAGATACTTCGCGCTCATATTTAAGCTGTTTTTCAAGCTCAGCAATGCGTTGTTGTAAGGTAAATACATCGTTCATGCCGTTTATTTTACGGCTTTTATGCACAATGAATAGGGTTAATAACTTAAACCTTGATGATCATCAATTGATCTAAGTAATTAAGTCACTGTGTGCTGACTGACGTTGATTTCTTCATGGCCAATAACGTCATACCCTGATAATAGCCAATGTAATTGTTGCTCATACAGTGTCATGGTGTCACGTTTAAGCTTAGGCCATTTAAACCTGTGCTTATGTCGAGTAGCCAGACCCGATTACTCGAGCCCAGCCCTCTAAGAACGGTACGTGCGAGTTTCCCCGCATACCGCTCA
>NZ_JALNTK010000036.1:0-19752 GCF_023161865.1 Pseudoalteromonas sp. 2CM36K | reverse complement strand
CGAGCGGCCAAAGGGATCAGACTGTAAATCTGACGGCTCAGCCTTCGCTGGTTCGAATCCAGCTCCCTCCACCACTTCTCTTCTCTACATTATTTCTTTTTATTCAAATACCCACTGTAAACTCATACCATGATTGTTTAACCAGTTGCTTGCTTGTTTATAATCTGAATAAAATAATCCCACACGTTGCCAAAATTGAGCGCTGTGATTTAAATATTTTAAATGTGCTAATTCATGAACAATCACGTAGTCAATGACCCATGTCGGTGCACTTGCCAAGTGTAAGTTGAAGGTTAGTTCACGCCTGCGATTACAACTACCCCAGCGACGTTTATACAATTGAATACGAATATTACTCGGTAGCTTTTCACCCATCAGCTGACAATAATCGTTAACTCGCATTTCAATATAACTTTCTAATTTCTCATGCAAAAACTGCTCTAGCAAACTTTGATACATTTGCGTTTGATGCTTTACACGTGAAGAAATACTCAGTAACAGCGTTTGGCTTTCATTGTGCTGCTGCCATTGAGTGCGTGCTGCGTTTTCAAATTGCACATTAACAGCTTCATTAAATAATTTAATACTCTGGGTTTTGAGTGGAAACTGTCGTGTATCGGCTTGAATTTGTTGCTTATGTAACTGAGCATCAATCCAGTCCTGTTTACTTAACAGCCATTCATTAATTTGTGTTTTCGTTACAAAATGGGGCGCATATACCGTAAGCTCACGTTGTGCGACTTTGATAGCCACTGTTTTTCTTCGCTTACTACGCTTTAAAGTGTAATCCAACAATGAATGCTGCCTATTTATAATTAACCACTGGGTTTTATTTTACCTTGTACCATAACGGCTAATCTATAAATAATCCCCACTAAATGCCATTTTAATAACAATGCATTTAGTGCTACTCAATAAATAGTATGGTTTAGAGCTTAAAACACTTACGTTACTTTTGTAATTTATAACTCAATACCTTGTGATTATTATTGTATTTTATATTAGACTGAATTTAAGAGATATTATGTGAATGATTGATGTTAGCTAATTTTTTTTATAAACGAACCAGATCCAAGCCTAATTATTAATGGTGTATACGACCCAAGTTTAGTGACACTATCTATACTCACCGCAATTTTTGCAGCTTATTTTTCTTTGCACGTTCTCGATTTAGCAAATAATACACATTTTAAATCTTATCGAAAGTTAGCCAATATAACCGCAGCCTTAGTCCTTGCCGGAGGGATCTGGAGCATGCACTTTATTGCAATGCTCGCATTTTCTTTGTGCACTACAATTGAATACGACCCCACACTCACTTTTGTATCGTTTATACCGGCTTTACTGGCATGTACCATTGCTTTTTCTTGTTTGAAAACATATAGCTCTCGCCCTCGTATTATCAATTTAATTCTAAGCTCTCTTTTATTTGGCGCGGGTGTTGGCACCATGCATTATAGCGGTATGGCCGCGATGCAATTAAGTCCTTTACTTCGTTATGATCTAATATGGTTTGGCGCTTCAATTGTTGTTGCAGTGCTGCTGTCTTTTATAAGTCTTTATGCACGTTTTCATTTACCAGCACACTTTAAAAAATTAACGCCTATGCATAATCGTATTATTTGTGCCCTTATTCTTGGCCTTGCCGTGGCTGGTATGCATTTTATGGGCATGGCCGCTACGCGATTTATTGCAACAAGCCCGGTAATTAACGAGCAAACAAACCAATCACATCTAACCTTTATTGCTATTAGTGTGTCGTTCGCCACGCTTTTATTAACAGCGGTGGTTGTGATCATCAATGGCAGGATCCGATACAGAATGCTGTTGGGGAAAAAATCAGCTGAAGAGTCTCGCATTGATGCTATTTTATCAACTGCCATTGACGGCATCGTTACTATAAATATTAAAGGCACTATTTTGAGCTTTAATAAAGCCGCAGAAACAATTTTTGGCTGGCAAGATAATGAGGTCATTGGCCAGAATGTAAAAATATTAATGGCTGATGATATTGCGAATCAACACGATGCTTTTTTAAAAAATACAACAAACCATGAGGTAAAACGTGTTATTGGTGTTAATCGCGATGTGTGGGCAAAACATAAAAATGGTCATCAATTTCCAATTCGCTTGGGGATTGGTGAAGTAAAGCAATTACAAACTGAAACATTGTTTGTGGGCTTTATTACCGATTTAACTGAACAAAGAGCGTTACAACAAAGCTTAATTGAAAAAGAGCGACAATACCGTACCTTGATGAACAATATGCCCGGTGTGGTATTTCGCTGATTGTTAGATGAACACTGGAGTATGTTGTTTATCAGCCCTAGCGTCTATGAACTAACGGGTTATCGCGCTGAAGAATTTACTGAGCAGCGTATTACCTTTGCCGAGCTTATTGTTAAAGAAGATGAAGCGGCGATTTCTTTAGCCATTGATCAAGCAGTTGTATCGACCAGTCAATACTCAATTGAGTACCGCATTCGCCATCGCAACGGCAATATTATTTGGGTACTCGATCAAGCAAGTATTATCACTAACTCTAAAAATGATACACGCTGGATTGATGGCGTTTTAATTGATATAACCAAGCGCTATGAATATGAGCAAAGCTTAAAGCAAGCTAAATACGAGGCTGAAGCAGCCGCGCAAGCTAAACAGTCTTTTATGGCAAATATGAGCCATGAGATACGTACCCCTATGAATGCAATTATTGGCTTTAGTGATATTTTAATGGATAGTCCGCTTAATAAAGAGCAACAAAAACAAATTATTACCGTTAATAACGCTGCGCGTTCTTTATTGCATTTACTCAACGATATCCTTGACTCAGCAAAGCTAGAGAAAGGTAAACTCGAAATTCAAAAAGTACATTTTAACTTGCAAGAATTGCTCGATAATATTGTGTCGACATTTTGGCTTGATGCAAAACGCAAAGACTTACAGCTCATTTTAAAAATAGCTGACAATGTAAATCCATTTTATTTTGGTGATGATACGCGTTTACGCCAAGTACTAACCAATTTAATCGGCAATGCGATAAAGTTTACTGAGCAAGGCCATGTTACTCTTTCGGTTACTCATAAACCCAATCAACCCATTTTATTTGAAGTACAAGACAGCGGTATAGGTATCGAAAAAGGTCGCCTTGAGGCTATTTTTAAACCCTTTGAGCAAGCAGATGCCACCACAACACGCCGATTTGGTGGCACAGGGCTTGGCACAACAATTAGTAAGCAGCTGGTTGAATTAATGGGTGGCAAAATATACGCACAAAGTACCCTTGGTCAAGGTAGCTGCTTTTCCTTTACTGTTGGGCTTGAGCCAGGCGAAAAAAGTCAGGTGCAAGCCATTAGTAAAAACGCATTTAGCTTACCCCCATTAAAAATCTTAGTGGTGGATGATATTGAACAAAATATCGAACTACTCACAATTATGCTTTCCCAAGCAGGCCATCAGGTAAGTAAAGCAAATAATGGTTTTGAGGCCATTGACATGTTTAATCAGCATCGCTTTGATATTATCCTAATGGATATTCATATGCCTAAATGTGATGGGATCAGTGCCACAGCATCAATTCGCTCTTTAGAGCAGCAAAAACAACTAAAGCACACGCCAATAATTGCCTTAACGGCTAGTGTGCTGCAGCAAGATAAGCTATCAGCCAAACAAGCGGGTATGAATGGTTTTACAACGAAACCCGTTGACATAAACCAACTCAACCAAGAAATAGCGCGGGTGCTTGGGCTTACTATCAGCCATTTAGTAACTAACGATCCAATAGATTCAAAACTTCGTATTCGTATAGATTTTAGTAAAGGTGAAAAAATATGGGGCAGCAAAGAGAAACATCTCAAAGAGGTTGTACTCTTTTTAGCTCAGCATCAAAATAGTATGCAAACCTTGGCGGCCATTAAGCTAAACGATAAACATCATGCTCATATTTTGCATAATTTAAAAGGTCTTGCCGGTAATTTAGCGCTCAATAATTTATCTTACTTAATTGCGCATGCTGAAAAACAACGTGATATAACACGTTATACTCAGTGCATATTAAAATGTCAGCATGAGTGGCAGCAGCTAGCAGATGAATTATCACACTTACACATTGCTTTTAAAGAGAATGAATTACAAAAAGAAACCGTGTCAGATGCTGAATTTATTCACCAATTAACGCTTTTACTCAGCCAAGCTAAACGAGCAGAGTTGGATGATACGTTATTAAGTTATATTGAAAGAATAACACCCGAACAATACAAAGCTGCTATTTTGAATATTTATGAGCAGTTTAATGACTTTGAATTTGATAATGCACAAACACAGCTCAACGCATTATTAACAACACTCAATAACTAGCTCTTCTGAGGATGACGATGGAGCAATCGATAAGTCAGGCGCGAATATTAATCGTCGATGATGAACCTGCAAATTTAAAAGTAATGCGCGAGGTCTTAGCGAGTAACTACCGTTTATCGTTTGCTAAATCGGGGGCTGTGGCACTGCAATTAATAGAAAACGATCCGCCAAAACTCATTTTACTTGATGTAATGATGCCAGATATGAATGGCTTTGAAGTGTGCAAAATTTTAAAAGCTAATCCTAAAACCGCACACATTCCGGTCATTTTTGTCACCGCACTCACGCTAGAACAAGATGAATCGGAAGGGTTTTCGCTAGGTGCGGTTGACTATATAACCAAACCTATTAGCCCTGCGATTGTTAAGGCAAGGGTAAAAACTCATCTTTCTTTAGTACAAGCCGAACAACTAAAACAAGCACATGTAGATTTTTTTTGAGCGATTGGGTCGCGCGGCAGAGTACAAAGATACCGATACGGGTGAGCATATTGCACGAATGAGCCAATACAGCAAAGTACTTGCTTTAGCACTGGGAATGAATGAACAACACGCAGAATTATTACGCCAAGCTGCGCCAATGCACGATGTCGGAAAAATAGGTATTCCTGATTCGATACTGTTAAAACCTGGCAAATTAACCCCCGACGAATTTGCACACATGAAAGAGCATGCCGCTATAGGGGCTAAAATATTGGCCAACTCACCTTCCCCCTTACTGCAACTTGCCCATGTATTGGCTATTGAACATCATGAAAAATGGGATGGCACAGGTTATCCTAATAGATTGAAAGGCGAGGAAATCTCTATTGAGGGGCGGATTGTAACGATTGCTGATGTATTTGATGCACTTACATCAAAACGTCCTTATAAAGAGCCGTGGAGCATTGAGCAAACACTAGAGCATATGCAACAACAAGCAGGAAAACACTTTGACCCTCAGCTGGTTGATCTTTTTATTAGCAAAATAGACGCTATTTTAGCGATAAAAAAGGCTCATCAAGAACGCGATTAAATCGTCTCTTTTTTGAACAAATATTACTGCGCAAAGTTCAACAGGACCTAGCCCCTTTTGGCATTGTGAGAACTTAACGCTACAGCTGGAAAATGCTGTTTTATAATGCGATAGTCATGGGAAGTGATCTCATGGCTATTCCCACTGTTATCTTTAAAATACATAGAAAAAGTCACGCCATGATCAGCCAGTATCGTTTTAATTTTAAGCTGCTCAAAATGTGCTAACCACGCTATAAATTGCTCACCGGTTGCAGCAAAAGCGATTCCTTTACTTCGCCCTGGCGCCTCAAATAAAGCTAAACGTGTGGATGCGTTTTCATCTTCAAGCGTTAAAGGGCCTTTGCCTTTTTCATTCCAAAATGCTAATTCCTCTACTACAGTAAAACCAAGCACCTTTTCATACCAATCAACGGCTTGGGTGAGGCTTTGAACATTTAAATGACAATGATCAATACCGTTCAATTTTGGCCTCACTGTCTTACCCTCCAATTTCAGATTTTAACTGCTCTAAAAAGTCATACATATAATCTGTTCTTCTAAGTGCTTCAGCTTTAGCTGAAGGTGTATTCATACTTTTTGAAATATGCAGCAACTTTATAAAAAAATGATCTAAGGTGTACTGTTTATCATCAGGTTCACGCTCTAAACAAAATGGATCATTAGGATTGTACAAAAGTCGGCTTATTGAGCCCCCCACTTTCATACAACGACTAACACCAATAGCCCCTAAGGCATCCATTCTGTCAGCATCTTGTACAATCTGTGCTTCAACGGTTTTAATAGCAATATTGGCGCTAAAACTATGCGCGGCTATGGCGTGGTGAATATCATCAAATAGTGCTTCATCATAGCCAATAGACGCTAAAAAACTAATCGCTTTATCGGCAGCCATCGTTGAAGCTTTTGCCCTATCGGGGTGGTTTTTTGCTACGGCCACACAATCATGTAACCACGCAGCAGGTAAAACAACATTCATATTGGCTTTTTCAGCAGTGCATAATTTAACTGCGACACGGACAACGCGTTCAATATGAGTGATATCATGGGCTACATCAGCATGGATAAGCGCTGTTATAAATTCTCTGCATTGCTGATCAAGTTGCTTTAATGAAGGGCTAAGGGGTAAATTGTTCACCGAGCTTCCAAAAATCTATTTAAACGAGGTAATATCCCCTACTTTAACGCGATTTATAAAGCCCTTGCAAAACATTCATTGTATGTTGCGCGTGGCTTGACTAAAATACAGCGCTTATTTATTACTACAGAGAAGCCCTATGTCATCTGCCGTTTACCTGCAAGCTGGTCGCGATAAATCATTAAAAAGAAAACACCCTTGGTTATTTTCTAAAGCCATCAAAAAAATTAAAGGTAAACCTGGATTAGGTGACACGGTAACCATACACGACAGTGAAGGTAAGTTTTTAGCCACCGCGGCTTACAGCCCGCATTCACAAATTCGCGCGCGTGTTTGGAGCTTTGATGAAAAAGAAATGATAGATCAACATTTTTTCGAGCGTCGCCTTCGTCGTGCTTTAGAAGCTCGCAGCCATGCGATTGAAGAAGGTGGACTGACCGGTTTTAGGCTTTGCGCCGCTGAGTCAGATTATTTACCGGGTGTTACCATAGATAAATTTGATAACACCTTGGTTTGTCAGTTACTCAGTGCCGGTGCTGAGCGCCACAAAGGTGAAATTGTTGGTGCATTAATGGCTATTTTCCCAGGCTCTAATATTTATGAGCGCTCAGATGTAGATGTACGCACTAAAGAAGGCTTGGAGCCAATTAAGGGAGTGCTTTGGGGTAATGAACCCACAGCGCCAGTTATCATTGAAGAAAATGGTTTAAAAATTGAAGTTGATATTCTTGAAGGCCATAAAACCGGCTTTTATTTAGATCAACGTGACAGCCGCGCTGCGCTGGAGCGTTTTTCAAAAGATAAAACCGTATTAAATTGCTTTAGTTATACGGGGACGTTTTCTCTTTATGCCCTGCGTGGTGGCTGTAAGCATGTAACCAATGTCGATGTTTCACAACCAGCTCTTGATACAGCAAAGCGCAATGTTGAACATAACAACCTTGATTTAAATAAAGTCGACTTTGTAAAACAAGATGTATTTAAGTTATTGCGCCAATACCGTGAAGACGGTGTGATGTTTGATACGATTGTGATGGATCCGCCTAAATTTGCTGATAATAAAGCGCAGTTAACTGGGGCGTGTCGGGGTTACAAAGATATTAATATGATTGCGATGCAAATATTAAAACCAGGCGGCACACTGCTTACTTTCTCATGCTCTGGTTTAATGGAACAAAATTTGTTTCAAAAAGTGGTTGCAGATGCAGCACTTGATGCAGGTAAAGATTTGCTGATCATGGAGCGCTTAAATCAAGCAGCTGACCACCCTATTGCGGGCAGCTACCCTGAAGGCTTTTATCTTAAAGGCCTTATTTGTAAGGTTTACTAAACACTAATTTTAGTTAAACTCAATAATTTCTAGCCCCGCGGTTATCGTGCCATCCTCTTCTGTGCTGGCACGTATCACCTTTGCAGTGGCTTTTAACGGTGCAATGCTTGGATGGGTTGATGCAATATCAACCGATAAAATTGAGTCAAGCTCTAATAAATCATCGAGCTGCAAGGAGAGCCCTGTTGCACTTAAGTCAAGGCAGGTGCCTGTGTAACTTAGTCCTGCGACGGGCTCAATCGAGGTTAACTTAGCGGGTGTGTTAACCTGCATACGTCTGTAGTTTCGCTTATCTTCAGTAAACATAATTCCCTCTACACAATATTATTAATTTTTTCTCGTAGTACGGCGATGGAAAAAGGTTTTACAACGTAAGCATCACACCCTGAGTCAAAGCCTGCTTGTTGCTCAAGCTCTGACTCAAGTCCTGATATCATCACCACCGGAATGTGTTTTGTCTCTGGCGTATGTTTAAGTATGCGACAGGTATCATAACCATCAAGCCCCGGCATACATACATCAAGCAAAATGATATCAGGCGGATTAGCAATGGCAGATGCTAAGCAACTTTTACCAGAATCAGCATAGCTTAAATCAAATGTTGATGCTAACCCTGATTTGAGTATTTCAAAATTGAAATACTCATCATCAACCACTAACAATTGTCGCGCTTGGTGTTTTAATAATGAGGACATAGCAATGTCATTTCCTTCTCAAGTTAGTCCCTTTGGGTCTGTTGACCGTTCAAGGTTGAATTTACAGTAGCCTGTTTGGTATTTAGGCAAGGCAGAGCCTATGTGGTGTGGTTTTTACTTAGCCCACTAGGTTACAAACCCCGCGCCGCGATTAAACTGCCCCTAGTTTGAACAAATTTTAATCTGCAAAGGTCAACAGACCCTAGCTTAATAGCGAATAAAGGGATTATTCAATTTCTTTTATCGCATTTAACACACGTTTTGCTGAAATTGGATAAGGCGTACCTAAGGTTTGCGCAAATAAGGATACGCGTAATTCTTGCTGCATCCAAAAAATAGCCTCAACATCATCAGGCAATGGCATTCCTTTAGGGGTTTTATTCGTCAGTTTTTTATATTCTTGCGCTACTTTTTCAAGCTCTAGCACACATAATCTATCACGATTTGGGTCAACGGGTAGCTTTTCTAGTCGTTTTTGAATCGCTTTTAAGTAACGAATTAAATCGCCAAGCTTATCCGCCCCATGCTGGCTCACAAAACCTTTAAAAATAAGCGATTCTAACTGAGATTTAATATCGCCATGGGCAGTGATCATGGTTAAATCTACACGCCCTTTCATTTTTTTATGCAGCGCATGAGCAATACTCAGTACTTGCTCTACTTGGGTTGCAATTGCTACTACGGTGTCGCCTAATTCGCCGCGAATATGCTCTATAACCGCTTCAAATGCATCACTTGTACGAATATCACCATATTTAACTAATAGGCTATCAACACCCGATGCAATGCAGTCATCTATTAAATCGGCAATTTTACCAAAAGGATTAAAGTACAACCCTAGCTTAGCCTTGTTTGGTAAATTTTTCTGCAGGTATTTAATGGGTGATGGCACGTTTAATAACACTAAACGACGCAACCCTTGCTGGTGCGCTAATTGCGCTTTAATTTCGTTATCGAATAACTCCACTGCCGCCGTTGATTTTTTATCCACCAGCGCAGGGTACGCTTTAATTTCGTACTGACCTTGCTTTTTCACATAGGATGTTGGTAACTCTCCAAAATCCCACTGTGTTAAATCGGTTTTTTCTATGCCTTTGTCGGCGACTTTAGATAAGGTGTCGGTGACCTTGCCTTGTAGCTGCGCTTTAAGTTTAGCTAAATCGAGTCCACGTGCCAGTAGCTTGTCGTGTTCATCGCGCACCTCAAATTGTAGCCTTAAATGCGGAGCAAGCGCAGTTAAATCCCACGCTTCAGGGTCTACACGAACGCCGGTCATACGCAGTAATCGATTGCTTAGCGAGTCGATTAACGAGCCTTGTAATGGCTCTATAGCCGCTAACACCGCATCGGCATAATTGGGCGCAGGGACAAAGTTACGACGTAATGACTTTGGTAATGACTTAATTAACCCACAAATTAACTCATGACGAAATGCCGGTATATGCCAATCAAAGCCACTTTCTTGCACTTGGTTTAACAGTGCAACGGGTATTTGTACGGCAACGCCATCAACCGCTTGGCCTGGATCAAAGTGATAGGTAAGCGGCAGCATCAAATTATCTTGCTGCCATGTATCTGGGTAGTCAAATTCGGTAATGCTGCTGGCGCCATGTTGCATGAGCTCTTCGCGCGTCATGTGCAGGTAGTGTTTGTCTTGTTGTTTTTGTGTTTTATACCACTTAATAAACGCAGCACGATTGTTAATATCGCTGGGTATTTTCTTCTCGTAAAACTCAAACAAGGTTTGCTCATCAACTAAAATATCGCGTCTACGAGACTTGTTCTCGAGCACTTGAATATCTTCAATTAATTCGCGGTTATACGCTAAAAATGCTTCATTTAATCCAAGCTCTTGTTCAACCAGCGCCGAGCGGATAAATAATTCGCGGCTTACTTTAGGATCAATCTTGCTATACACACACCGGCGTTTATTAACGATAAGCAGGCCGTAAAGTGTTTGTTGCTCAAAGGCAATGACTGCACCGGGCTTTTTCTCCCAGTGTGGCTCTGTATAGCTTCGTTTTACCAAATGTTGAGCAAACGGTTCTACCCAGTTCACATCTATTTTGGCATTAATACGGGCATAGAGTTTACTGGTTTCTACCAATTCAGCCGACATCATCCACTTGGGGCTCTTTTTAAACAAGCCAGATCCTGGAAAAATATGAAATTGGCTATTACGTGCGCCTTTATACAGCTGCTTTTCGTCTTTAAAACCGATATGACTAAGCATGCCACTTAACAGTGCTTTGTGAATAAGCTCGCTGTCTGCAACATTCGTAGTGGCTTTCATTTTCATTTCATTGCACACAGTGCTGATTTGATAAACGATGTCTTGCCATTCACGAATACGCATATACGCTAAAAAGTCTTTTTGACATAGCTTTCTAAACTGGCTATTGGTCAGCTCACTTTGCTGCTCTTCGAGGTAATTCCACAAGTTTAAAAAGGCGATAAAGTCAGAGTCTGGATCGTCAAAGCGACCGTGTTTTTCATTCGCTGCCTGGCGTTTTTCTTGTGGTCGTTCTCGTGGATCTTGAATTGAAAGCGCAGCAACAATAATAATCACCTCACGCAATGCACCCAGCTTATGCGCAGTCAGCACCATTTTTGCTAAACGCGGATCCACTGGCAAACGACTCAGCTCTCGACCAGATTGCGTTAAACTGGTTTTTTGATGACGTTTAGCTTCTTTTACCGCTTCTAATTCTTCAAGCAGTGTTAAACCATCGTTAATGTTGCGGCTATCTGGGGCTTGCACAAAAGGAAATTGCGCCATATCACCCAACCCTAATGCCAGCATTTGTAAAATAACTGACGCTAAGTTAGTACGCAATATTTCAGGATCGGTAAATTCAGGACGTGATAAAAAATCGTCCTCTGAATACAAGCGAATACAAATACCCGCTTCAACACGTCCACAACGCCCCATTCGCTGATTAGCACTAGCTTGCGAAATAGGCTCTATGGGTAAACGTTGAACCTTTGTACGGTAACTGTAACGACTAATACGCGCCGTACCCGGGTCAATAACATAACGAATACCTGGCACCGTTAGCGATGTTTCAGCCACGTTGGTTGAAAGAATAATGTGGCGGCGCGAATGCGGCGCAAAAATACGATTTTGCTCAGCGTTCGATAGCCTTGAATACAAAGGTAATATATCGGTGTGTTTTAAATTACGCTTACTTAGCGCATCGGCGGTATCGCGTATTTCTCGCTCACCGTTTAAAAAGATCAGAATATCACCGGGGCCTTCAGCGCAAAGTTCATCGACCGCATCAAAAATCCCCTGTAACTGGTCGCCTTCGGCTTCCATGTCTTCTTTTTGGATGTCACTGATGGGGTTATAGCGTACATCCACAGGGAATGTCCGGCCTGATACTTCAATAATTGGCGCATCATCAAAGTGCTTAGAAAAACGTTCTGGATCAATGGTCGCAGAGGTAATAATAACTTTTAAGTCAGGACGTTTAGGAAGTAAATTTTTAAGGTAACCTAAAATAAAATCAATGTTTAAACTGCGCTCATGCGCCTCATCAATAATAATGGTGTCGTATTGATTCAAAAAACGGTCTTGTTGTATTTCAGCTAATAAAATACCGTCGGTCATCAGTTTTATATAACTGTTATTAGAAACCTGATCGCTAAAACGAATTTTAAAACCCACTTGCTGACCAAGCTCGCATTGCATTTCTTCTGCTATACGATTGGCAACGCTACGTGCAGCTAAACGTCTAGGTTGAGTATGGCCTATATACCCATCAACCCCACGCCCTAACTCTAAACACATTTTAGGAATTTGTGTGGTTTTACCTGAGCCGGTTTCACCAGCAATGATCACCACTTGATTATTAGCAATGGCCTCTTTAATGGTGTCTTTTTTTTGACTGACCGGTAATTGCTCAGGATAAGTAACGTTAGGTAGCCCAGCTAAACGCTGCTCGCGAAGCGATTGACTGCGACTGATATCAGCCGTAATTTTTTCAAGCGCACTGGTAAGTTTTGCCTCGTCGGTAATTTTTTTTACGCCATGAAGGCGCTTTTTAAAACTGAATTGATCTTTTTTTAAGCACGTTTTTAGCTCGCCAAACAACTGACCTAGGTTTACCACCTGCATACCTTATAAAAATTAGTCAAAGAGCCTTGATTGTAGCAAATTAAATGGCTGAGGTTAATCCTGTAAAGGACATACAATCAGCGGATTATTATATAAACCTCCAGCCACTAAAAAAAACGCTTATTCGTCGCTAAAAATACCTACATAAGTCGCTTGCGTATTCGATTTACTCGCACGGTACATGCCTGTGGTATTAAACGGCAGGCTAATATTGCCTTTTGTATCAACAATAATAACACCGCCTGTGCCGCCAATCGGTTTAAGCACCCCATTTATTACTTCATCCCCAGCTTGAGCAATGGTTTTACCTTGATATTTTACTCGTGCGCAAATATCGCTTGCCACATTATAACGAATAAAATATTCGCCATGGCCAGTTGCCGATACCGCACACGAGGCGTTTTCTGCAAAGGTACCCGCGCCAATAACTGGTGCATCACCAATACGGCCAAAACGTTTTGCGGTCATCCCGCCAGTTGACGTGCCCGCGGCTAAATTACCTTGTTTATCCAGTGCCACCGCCCCCACAGTCCCCATTTTATAATTAGCGGGTAACGCCTTATGCGCTGCTTGATAATCTTTATTGGTGTTTTTGCTCGCCTCTAGTTTTTCCTTTGCTTTTAATAAAGCTTCATAGCGATGCTTTGTATCAAATATATTATTCTCTACTAAGCTAATGCCTTGCTCTTTAGCAAACTCTTCTGCACCTTGGCCACTTAACATCACATGCACCGATTTTTTCATCACTAAACGGGCAAGTTTAATTGGACTTTCTATGTGCTTAATGCCCGAAACCGCTCCAGCTTGACGGTTACGACCATCCATAATAGAGGCATCTAACTCATGGCTACCATCATAGGTGTATACCGCGCCACGCCCGGCGTTAAAATAAGGCGATTGCTCTAACACTTCAATGGCTGCTGTGACTGCATCAAGACTTTCTCCGCCTTGTTCAAGTACCTTATACCCAGCCTCAACAGCTTGAGCTAATTTATCGCGGTAAGCTTGCTCTTGAGCAGGTGTAAATTTACTTTTTTCGATTGTGCCTGCCCCGCCATGAATCGCAATGGCAAACGGCGTGCTCGCACTCAATGCAGATGAGCTCACACTCATTAAACTACCGTAAAGCAGTCCTAGTAATAGTGATTTTTTCATTGTGCGTTCTTTTGTTAGTTAAGATTAAAACTAATGTGAATGGTTACGTGGGGTTTTTCAAGTGAACTGAGTTTAATGGCATAAAAAAAGCGCCCTGAGGCGCTTTTTAAATTCTGTTTAAAAATTACGCTTGTTGCGCTTTTAAACGTGCTAAACGTGCTACTTGGTGAGTAGACGTCAAGAAAGAATAGATAGGTGCTAAATAACCGCGTTTACGAAGCTCTAGGAAGTCTGCATCGCTTAGCTCATTTAGTTTTTTCTCATCGATAAGGTAAATACCGTTGATGTCTTTTTTCTCGCCTTTAATATCAACCGTTAGCGTTTGTGCTACTAGTAATTCTTTATCAGCAAGGAATTTAGTGAACGCATCAGTGACTTGTGAAAACTCAATAAACGATACTAACGCTTCTTTACGACGCTTTAGGTAATCAGTTTCTTCACCGTTTTCGAATAATGCATTACCCTCTTCTTCACCAACTAATGGGCTTGCTTCGTCAATTACAATACCAAATTGATCTTGCTCAGGGTGCTTTACTAAACCTAATGGGTAACGCGTTGTTGCCATAGGTGCAAACGCAGCTGTCCATTTGTCGCCATCAACAAATAAGTTTTCACCTGGCTCTAGGCCAAACATAGCAACTGCTTGAAAAGTACCTGTTTCGTTATTTTTAACAAAAGACATTGGAAACTCATTGGCGATACGCGCAAACTCGTGTGCTACAACTGGCACTAAATGTTGAGTTTTCATAAATTCGATATTGATGCCATTTTTAATTTTAGTGTTGGCATGTTTTTCGTTGTGTAAAGGCTGTACTTGTTGCTCCGCCATGTTACTGCTCCGTTATTTATAAATTTGATTTTTTACTGTTAGTGCCCTAAGGCTAAAGGTTTTGGCAACAAAAAGGAAGTGAAAATTTTGTGGCAGTTTGTAGGATATTAATTAACAAAAAATTATCGTTGATTATTTAGACAAATATATATAAAAACGTTACTTATGATATGCCACAACCTTACTTGAGGTTGTTGCACGCATTTTTTCAAAATGAAATACTGCCTAAAATAGAAAACAAAAACTACCAAGAGTCTATTCTTCATAAAAGTTTGCTTTCATTAGTTTCATGTAAACCGGCTAATTTAATTATCGATCAATTTCCAGCATGTACTTGAAGCATTTTTAAATTGATTTTGTTTAAAACAACGTGGTGAGTAGGAATTTTCAAACCGTAAAACATGCTTGTGAGTTAGTGTTTAATAAATTTAACCATTTGATTTTTTGCTATAAGTAAAATTTATTCAGGATTTACAATCGGTGTAAAAGCCTATTTTATACTGCTAATTGTGGAGGCAATACTCAGCATTTCATCTTTATCTCTGCGCGGCTTTGTTTAATTCAGCAAAGAGTAAAACAGATCAGCAATAAAAAAGGTCAGTAGCAAAAGCGACTGACCTTTCATTAAACCATCAATACAAAGAGGTTTAGCGCACATCTAATTTATATTAAAATTAGGGCGCCCAATACACTTCAATGTTGATCTCAGGGTGATTTAATACCGCACGTAACGGCATGTCATTCACATTGCCCCCCGCTAAAGCTTGTTTATAAACAGCCAGCTTTTCATCGCCACTAATTAACAATTTAACCACTTTAGATTGTGCAATCGCATTTAACGTTAAGCTCATGCGCTCAGTAATACTGCCTGTTACGTCACTTTGTATCGCGTTGATAGCGCACACAAGTTGGCTCGAATCTAGGCCGTTTTTCAGGCCTTGTGCATGTGGGAATAACGACGCGGTGTGGCCATCTGGGCCCATGCCTAAAATAGTCACATCAAAAGGACGTTTTAATGCTTGAAACTGCGCTTCACAGGCATCAACCCCTTGCTCTGCAGTGGCTGCTGTATTTTTCATGCTAATAAAATTAGCCGCTGCACCATGGTTTTGTAACAAAGTACGCTTGATGAATGCTTCATTACTCTTTTCATGACTTGCCTCAACCCAGCGCTCATCAACCATAGCAACATCAATGTTTGCCCAGTTTAAATCAAGGGTCGATAAATGTTTATAAGCCGGCTCAGGTGAAGAACCGCCTGAAACCATTAATACTGCACGGCCATCACGTTCAATACCATCACGTAAAGCATGCTCTAACGACTGAGATAATTCATCAGTCAGCGCAGCTTTATCGTCAAAAAACTTTTCTACTATTGTTGCCATCACTTATGCCTTATCGCCAGTGTTAAACCAAACATGATTATTCTCTGCTAATAATTCATCTGCATCTTCAGGGCCCCAACTACCGGCTCTGTACAGTGCTGGTTTACCTTTTTCTTGCCAACGTTCAATTATTGGATCAATCCATTTCCACGCTTGGCGTACTTCGTCGCGGTGAATAAATAATGATGGATTATTCGCTGCAGCATCAAGCATTAAACGTTTGTAAGCATCTGAGTGAAAGCCATTACTATATGCTTGCGACAGCTCAATGTTCATCGTTACAGGCTCAAGTTGCATGTCTAAATTATCCAAACGCTTCGACATCAGCGTTAATTGAATACTTTCTTGTGGTTGTAAACGGATCACCAAACGGTTTGGCTCAATATTACCTACGCTGTCCTCATACACGTTATGAGATACTTTTTTATATTCAACCACAATTTCAGCGCAGCGCTTTGCCATACGTTTACCGGTACGCAGGTAAAAAGGCACACCTGCCCAACGCCAATTATCAATGTGCGCTCGAATAGCCACGAACGTTTCAGTTTTACTTGCCCCTTCGTTTAGCTCTTCTAAGTAACCTGGGACTATTTTACCGTTTAAATCACCCGGTACGTATTGCCCACGAATAATATTGTCATCAACATCGCTGCCCTCTAATGGGCGTAATGCTTCTAATACTTTTAACTTTTCATTACGAATACTATTGGCTTTAAGTTTATGCGGTGACTCCATTGCGACTAAGCAAAGTAGCTGTAACAAGTGGTTTTGCACCATGTCACGCAAGGCACCGGCTTTATCATAAAAACCAGCGCGGCTCTCAAGCCCTACCGTTTCTGATAAGCTAATTTGGATATTATCAATCGATTTAGCATCCCACATGTTTTCAAATAATGAATTTGAAAAACGCAATGCCATTAAGTTTTGAACGGTTTCTTTACCTAGGTAGTGGTCAATACGGAAGATTTGATCTTCGTCGAAGTACTGTGCAATTTTCGAATTAATAACTTCTGCAGACTCGCCACAATAACCAATTGGTTTTTCTACAACAACACGTGAATTGGCTGTTATTAATTTTTTAGTAGATAGAATTTCGCAACAAGTGCCATACACAGCTGGCGGAAGAGATAAGTAAAACACACGAGATTTATCGCTGTCGTCTTCATCAAGAATCTTTTTCAGTACATCCCAGTTATCATCCGCTTCGGTAACATTACTCACTACAGGCACTAAAAACGCTGAGAACGATTTCCAATCCTTAGCGTTATACTCGCCTTCGCTTAAAAATTCTTGTAATGCTTTGTGTGCGGTATCAATGTATTCATCACATTTACTTTGTTCGCGCACGGTAGGCAAAATACGTGAGCCTTGCGGTAAGTTACCTTCTTGATATGCTCGATACATTGCAGGAAGTAATTTGCGTAACGCAAGATCACCACCGCCCCCAAAAATTATAATATCAAAAGGATTAAGCATAGTTACTCTCTACGTTTATGCTACCTGCCACTACCGTATTGGTAATCAGTTATAGCGGTTTATTATCTGGATAATGCAGGCCTTAGCACAAAGCCTACTAATGTTGTTCGTTATATGCGCCATAAAATATGGGTCTAGGGACACTGTAATTCCTCTCACAAAAATACAGGCCCTAGGACTCCAGCGCTACCCGTTCAAAGGTATTTGGTTACTTATTGTGTAATAAGTGAATGTGTTACTGCGTACGGTGTTGTTTGTAGTACGCCATTAAGCCCTGTGTTGAGCTGTCGTGCTCATTAACCACGTTATCGTCGGTTAATTCAGCTTCAATTTTAGAGGCTAAGCCTTTACCAAGCTCAACGCCCCACTGATCAAACGAACATATTTGTAAAAGAATACCGTGGCAAAAAATCTTATGTTCATACAATGCAATTAAACGACCCACCGCTTTTGCATCAACCGTGTCTAATAATATAGACGTTGTTGGGCGGTTTCCTTGATGAATTTTATGCTTTAGTAGCATTTCAATTTGCGCAGGCGTTTTGCCTTTGGCTGTTAAATCAGCGGTTATCTGCTGCGCATCTACCCCGTTCATTAATGCTTCGGTTTGTGCAAAAAAGTTCGATAATAAAATATTGTGATGCTTATCAACGTTAACTTGTGGTTTTACAGAGCCAATAAAGTCCGCGGGGACAATTATATTGCCTTGGTGCAAACATTGATAAAACGCATGCTGGCCATTTATTCCCGTCATGCCCCAAATAATAGGCACGGTAGTGTAAGGTACGGTTTGCCCGTCAAAAGTGACGTGTTTACCGTTACTTTCCATTTCACCTTGTTGTAAATATGCAGGCAACATATGCAATGCTTGGTCGTAAGGTAAAATAGCTTGCGAATCAAACCCTAAAAAGCTGGTATTCCATACACTCAACAGCGCCATAATTAAAGGAATATTCTGCTCAAGCGGCGCCGACTTAAAGTGCTCGTCAACTTCAAACGCCCCTTCTAAAATAGCTTCAAATGCTTCAAAGCCGGCATAAAGTGCAATAGGTAAACCAATCGCACTCCAAAGTGAAAAACGACCGCCAACCCAATCCCACATGGTAAATACGTTTTCGTCACTAATACCAAATGCCGCGGTTTTTTCTAAATTAGTGCTTACTGCCACAAAATGCTTTGCTATGGCGCTTTTATCTTTGGCGCTATTTAAAAACCAATCAACTGCTGTTTTTGAGTTGGTCATGGTTTCTGATGTAGTAAACGTTTTTGACGAAATAACAAATAACGTTGTTTCAGGGTCAACTTTATTCAATACTGACGCAATTTGTACGCCATCAGCATTAGAAACATAATGAACGTTTAACGGTTTATCAACCACTGCTTTAAGTGCTTCAGTTGCCGTTTGAGGGCCTAGGTTTGACCCCCCTACTCCAATACTCACTACATCTTTCACCGCTTTACCGGTGTAACCTAACCATTGTCCACTGCGTACTTTTTCAACAAAGGTTTTAATTTTAGCAAGTTCGCTATCGACCGCCTCAGTAATATTTTCACCGTCAACAACAAGCGGTGTATGGGCGCGATTTCTAAGTGCGGTATGCAATACAGCACGGTCTTCGGTGATATTTATTTTTTCACCGGCAAACATTTTTTCACGCCACGCTTCAATATCACACTCTTTAGCTAATGAGATTAATTGAGCGAAAACTGTTTCATCAATACGTTGTTTTGAATAATCAAACAATACACCGGGAATGTGAGTAGAAAATTGAGAAAAACGAGAATCGTCTTGAGCAAATAAAGTTTTCAGATGTGTTTGTGTCATCTTTTGTGCACTATTTTCTAGTGCTTGCCAACTTACTAACTCAGAACGGCTCGCCATGTAAACATCCCCTAATTTATTAATCTATTGATTTAAAGCGCTTTATTTAATTTTTTACGACGCAAAACAACCGAATTTTGTAAAAAGCAAAGCCCAATATTATAGCTTAAAAAGTCTAATTTGCGTTATTTTTATAAGCTTTGATGCAGATAATAGCGCAATTTTTTACTTTTGACACCGGTATCATAAAATTAAAAATTGAATTTAACAACTGATCAGCCCCTCTCTTTAATAAAGATTTTATTAATTTCTAACTGATCCAAATTAAAGCGAGCAAAAAAAAGCCGACAAATGTCTAATGCGGATCGTTTAAGTTAATTGAACGATCTTTCAGAGGCTTCATAATAGGCTACAACAAAAGTTGTGGCCTATT
>NZ_JALNTK010000035.1:0-23153 GCF_023161865.1 Pseudoalteromonas sp. 2CM36K | reverse complement strand
GCTGCGTAAGTCTCGATACTACCGAGCAACGGCTAACGAAATAAGAAGCATCGCCTGATAAGGCGGTGAGTAGTCACGCTTTTAGGTTTCGCACAATGCTGTTATCGGTATTTACTACGCTACCAGCTTGATCGTAGGTCATCGACGAAGGTGCACCAATTAAAATACCTTTCAGTTGCTTAACACTTAACTGTGCCTGGTGCGCTGCGTGAGCGTTAACTTCATTTTGTTTTTGACACTGCTCAAGCTTTTCTCGAGTTAGCTTTATTAAGTCAGCGTTTTCATCTGTTTGCTGATCATTACTGGCAATTAGTTTGCTGAGTTCTTTATCAAGGGTGCTTATACTGGTTAAAAAAGACATTTTTTGTTGGGCAATTTCTTTTAAACCTTCACCTCTACGTGAGGCAATAGCATTAAGCTCTTGAGTAAGAAGCTCACTCAAGGTTGTTAAACAAATTATTTGTTCGTTTAGTTTAATCGTAATTAAACTATTGTGATCAGCCATAAACATTAAACTCGAAGTCTGCTAAATTTTTGGCAAGTTTCTCACTGTCTATTTGATACTTGCCTTCAGTAATCGCTTTTTTAAGCTCAGCAACTTTGTTACTGTCAAAATCAGAAGACTGCTGCGCTTTCTCTTGTAACGATTTTAATTGCTTAGCTTGCGGTGTTAAGCTCACCGAATCGCTTGCAGCTTTAGGTGAAGGCGTTTGTGCAGCCTGTGTATTTGCATTATCTCTTTTTAAATCAACTTTTTGCTGTTGAGTGTTTGTTAAAACACTCGGTTGTTGATTTGATTTATTTACTTGACCGACCATAATAAAAGCCCATTTATTACCCAACTGATGCCTTTATATCGGCATTTATTAAAGATACTTTAGCATAAATTTATATTAAATATTTACCTGAACTGACTCTACACCATCTACAC
This sequence comes from Pseudoalteromonas sp. 2CM36K, assembly GCF_023161865.1. Classification (NCBI taxonomy): domain Bacteria; kingdom Pseudomonadati; phylum Pseudomonadota; class Gammaproteobacteria; order Alteromonadales; family Pseudoalteromonadaceae; genus Pseudoalteromonas; species Pseudoalteromonas sp. 2CM36K. Next base: position 22,222 of record NZ_JALNTK010000035.1, on the reverse strand, counting down.
GCGCATTTAAAACTTTACCTGTCTTTTTGTTTTCTACTCGTACTTGCTCACCCAAGGTGCCATCCTCTAATGCAACACCCGTGGTTTTTACTCTTAACCCTTTAATGTTGGCAAAAATGTTGACAGAGTCGCCTTTGCAAACCATACAAATTTGATTAAGCAGTACTGGCATACCTTCACGAATATTACGTTTGCTGCGGCTACCAATAAGTAGTGCAGGGTCATCAAGATACTGAACACGTATAAAGTGCACAGGGCGCATATCAATACTTAAATGGGATGGAGTAATCACTTCACCTCGTGCTAAGTTAGTAGTTGCAACTACAACCGGTGCTGATTCAGTGATTCTAACGTGCACGTATTGTGCCCAGTTCTCATTATCGTTGCATTTTATCTGAATGGTGACCTGACGATTAAATGGGGGCTCACTTGGGGTTGCTAGCGCTAGTTCTGAGTTACAATGGCGATCAGGTATGCGGCTATCTAACGGTAATGCACTGAACTGTATTTTGTTATCATTTGTAGCTACTGCTTTTTGAGCAACATAAGAAACAGCCATTTCTTGTAGCGATTCTTTACTAAATACTTGAGCCTTTAGTGGTAAAGTGAAGCAGAGGCTAGCAAGAAAATAAAAAACACTGTATCTTCTGGTTTTTTTTAACAAACTCATAATGTTTCGACTATGCTTATGGTTGCAAACAGGGTATAAATATTTTGCGTCAGAATTTAGACGCCCCCGTTGTGTTATGACGCTTTATTAATTGAAAGCAATTATCGTTCCTTATATTTGTTTTCTTAGGAGATTAAATGGCCGGCATTTTAGACTCAGTAAACCAACGTACACAGTTGGTTGGGCAAAACCGCTTGGAGTTATTGTTATTTAAGCTTAATGGGCGTCAGCGCTTTGGCATTAATGTGTTCAAAGTAAGAGAAGTTCTTCAATGCCCTCCATTAACCAGCATGCCAAAATCTAATGCTTATATTCGTGGTGTAGCACACATTCGAGGCCAAACTATTTCAGTGATTGATTTATCGATGGCTGTAGGCGGGCGGCCCATTAAAAACATTGAAGACAGTTTTATTATTATTGCTGAATATAACCGCACAGTGCAGGGTTTTTTAGTTGGTGGTGTTGAGCGAATTGTTAATATGAACTGGGAAAAAATAATGCCACCGCCATCAGGAGCAGGGCGTTATTCTTATTTAACAGCCGTCACTGAAATTGAAAATGAGTTGGTAGAAATACTCGACGTAGAAAAAATCTTAAACGAAATTTGCCCAGTTAATACTACGGTAAGTGATGATGTTGCCTCGCAAGGCACTATACAAAAAGATTTAGGCGAGAGAATAGTATTTATTGCTGATGATTCGGCTGTTGCGCGAAATCAAGTAAAACGAGCATTGGAACCATTAGGTGTAACAACTGAGTTGGCTAAAAATGGTAAAGAAGCTTTAATAAGATTAAAAGAAATTGCAGAGCTCGATTGCGTAAATGATATTACAGAGCGAGTAGGGCTACTGATTTCTGATGTAGAAATGCCAGAAATGGATGGTTATACGCTGACTGCAGAAATCAAAGCTAATCCTAAGCTCGCGCCACTACATGTGATTTTACACACATCATTGAGTGGTGTTTTTAATCAAGCGATGATTGAAAAAGTAGGAGCAGATGATTTTATTGCAAAATTTAACCCAGACGAGCTTGCAACAGCCGTTAATAAATGGGTTCATCGTGATTAATAAACATAGGTGTTATTGATTTGACTAATAAAGATTTACAGCAAAATGAATACGATCAATTTCGCTTATTTTTAGAACAACAGTGCGGTATTGTTTTAGGTGAAAATAAGCAGTATTTAGTAAAGAGCCGTTTGGCACCATTAATGTCTCGATTTAATGTTGATTCGTTATCTGAACTGGTAAGTAAAACGCTAGGTGTACATGAGCGCCAGCTGCGCGCAGCCGTTGTTGATGCCATGACAACCAATGAGACATTGTGGTTTAGAGATCAGTATCCGTTTGAGTTACTTAAAACCAGATTATTCCCTGAGTTTAAAACGTTAAATAGGCCATTAAAAATATGGTCTGCGGCGAGCTCATCAGGACAAGAACCCTACTCAATAGCGATGTCGGTTGCTGAGTTTCAATCCAGCAGCCCTGGTGTTTTAAAAATGGGTGCACAAATAATTGGTACAGATATATCAAATACCATGCTTGATATATGTAAACATGCTGAATATGACGCATTGGCATTGTCTCGCGGACTCTCTGCACAGCGCCGTAAAAAGTTTTTTAAAGACAGCGGCAATGGCATGGCACAAGTGGTTGATTCATTGAAAAAGCAAGTGAGCTTTAGGCATTTAAATTTGCTCGATTCGTACGCCTTAATGGGTAAGTTCGATATTATATTTTGCCGTAATGTTTTAATTTACTTTTCACCTGAGGTGAAAGCCAAAATAATTGCAAAATTCTCTCAAGCACTTAACCCTAAGGGGTACTTATTTTTAGGTGCGTCGGAATCTATGTCTGGTTTAAGTACTGACTTTGATATGGTGCGTTGTAACCCTGGTATCATTTACCAAAAGAAATGACCTTCATTAATATATTATCCCTCCTCTAAACGACGCCCATTGCGTCGTTTTTTGTTTTTATTATCACTATTTTCACTGCTGGCTCATTTATTGCTTTATCGGTACTGAGTCAATTTTTTGGAGGTAGTTATGGCTATCAGTTTTGATAAAGCATTAGGCGTGCATCCGCATGCGATGTTGATCCGTTCGCAAAGAGCAGAAATGCTCGCTACTAATATCGCAAATGCTGATACGCCCGGCTATAAAGCAAAAGATATCGACTTTGCCTCAGCATTAAAAACGGCAAAGTCCAACCAACTAAGCGGCAATACCATGGTAAGAACCAATGAAAAACACATTGCCGGTGGTACCCGTAGTGTAGGTGGTAATGAATTATTTCGTACGCCAAATCAAACAGATACAGGTGATGGTAACTCTGTTGATATACAAGTGGAACGGAACTTGTATACACAGAATGCTATGGAGTATCAGGCCAGTGTCCAGTTTCTTAATGGTAAATTTAAAGGCCTGAAAAAAGCCCTCGGTAGTCAAGGAGCCTAATTATGAGTTTATATAATGTGTTTAATATTGCTGGTTCAGGTATGAGCGCGCAAAACGTGCGATTAAATACCACGGCAAGTAATATCTCTAACGCCAATACAATTAGCTCTTCGCAAAATGAGACGTACCGAGCGCGACAACCTGTATTTGCTGCGGAGCTTACAAAAGCGTCAGCGTCAGCAAGCAACCCACAGGGCTCTGCCGTTGGTGTAAAAGTGTTAGGAGTGGTTGAAAGTAATAAACCACTACAAATCGAATATAACCCAAATCACCCGAGTGCGGATGAAAATGGATATATTTACAAACCCAACGTGAATGTTGTTGAGGAGATGGCAAATATGATTTCTGCTTCTCGCTCTTATCAGACAAATGTTCAAGTTGCTGATGCAGCTAAGCAAATGTTAAGTAAAACACTGCTGTTAGGTCAGCGGTAACTGAGGGTAGCTCATGAGTAACGATATTAGTACTTCTTCATCCTATATGGACTCTTTACGTTGGCAAGATAAGCAAGTGCCAAAAAAAGAAGAGAGTGATGCGTTAACCCAAGAAGATTTCTTTTCGTTGTTAACACAGCAGTTGTCATATCAAGATCCCAGCAAACCAGCTGATAACGATCAGATGATTGCACAAATGACAAACTTTACTATGGCTGAAGGGATCTCAAATTTAAACTCTAACTTTGAGTCTTTAGCTGCGTCGATGACATCAAATTCAGCATTGCAAGCATCAACATTGGTTGGTAAGCAAGCGCTGCTGGAGTCTGACACACTTGAGCTTAATGAGTCGGGTGAGGTAAAGGGAGCGATTGTTGCTGAAAAGCCGGTAGACAATTTAACGCTTCGTATTGAAGATGCATCAGGGCAATTAGTTAAAACTATTGATTTAGGCACGCAGCCTGCAGGTGCGGTTCGCTTTGCATGGGATGGTAAAAACGAAGCGGGTGAACGACTTCCTGCTGGTGAATACAAGGTTAAAGCTGAAGGCAGTACGGATGGCGAATTCTCTAGCTTACCAATTGCCTCATTCAAAAATATTGAGAGTGTTAATATTAATGGCTCAAGCGGCATTATTATTAACACAAAAGAAGGTGCGGTTAGGCTGACTGATGTCGCAGAAATCGCGTAATAGATTTTATGTATTTTTTTAGCCAATAGGCTAAATATTTTTAGGTTAGAGGTTAATTATGAGCTTCAATATTGCATTAACAGGCCTTGCTGCCGCACAAAAAGATTTAGATGTTACCGCCAATAATATTGCCAACGTAAATACCACGGGCTTTAAAGAGTCTCGCGCCGAGTTTGCTGATGTATACGCATCATCAGTATTTAGCGCCGGTAAAACAAAAAATGGTGATGGTGTACAAACCACTATGGTTGCCCAGCAGTTTCATCAAGGGTCGCTGCAGTTTACTAATAATTCACTGGATTTAGCGATCACAGGTGAGGGGTATTTTGCTACCAGTCAAGACTTAGGCGCACAAGACTTTACCTACACGCGTGCGGGTGCATTTAAGCTTAACAAAGATAACTTTGTTGTAGATGCAAATGGCAGCTTTTTACAAGGCTTTCCGGTTGACCCTTCAACAGGCGATACTACATCAGTGAGTTTAAGCACTTCATCGGCTTTACAAATACCAGATTCGTCAGGATCGCCACGTGCTACTTCAAGCGTGTATAGCTCGTTTAACTTAGATTCACGATCAATTGCACCTACAATTGCGTTTAACCCTACCGAAAGTGCAACTTATAATTCATCAACCTCAACAACCGTGTATGACTCACTCGGTGAGCCACATGTATTGCAGCTGTTTTTTGTAAAAAAAGAAGCCGAAGAATCTACGGATCCTGATGAAGACGCTAATAAGTGGGAAGTTCATGCAACACTAGACGGTAAATCATTTGGTAAAGATGGTGTTAAACAAGATGGTTCTGAAGACTTCCCCTATACAGCTCTTAGTACACTTCAGTTTAGTGCTAATGGCTTACCATTGAAAACAGATGGTGAAGATAACCTAAGTAATACGTTTAATCCTATAGAAATAGAGTCTGGGGATGATGTTGCTGGTGGCCTTTCGAATTTATTAGATAATGGCGCTACTTTCCCATCCGACATAGCTATAAATTGGCGCGATCAGACAGGTACAGCTAATAAAGTACCTACTCAATACGCAAGTCGCTTTGAAGTAAAAGCACTTGAGCAAGACGGTGCAACGGTTGGTCGTTTAGCGGGTATTGATATTGGCGCCGACGGTAAAGTTGTGGCTTCGTACAGTAATGGCGACTCAACATTTTTAGGCCAAGTGGCTATGGTGCGTTTTTCAAACTCGCAAGGTTTACAACAAGTGGGCAACACAGGTTGGAAAGCGAGTATAGCGTCAGGCGAGCCTATTGCCGGTGAACCAGGCTCTGGCACCTTAGGTAATATCAACTCATCAGCGCTTGAGCAGTCAAACGTAAACTTAACTAACGAACTAGTTGATTTGATTAGTGCGCAGCGTAATTTCCAAGCAAACTCGCGAGCGCTGGAAGTTAACTCAACAATTCAGCAAAGTATTCTACAAATTAGATAAAGCACAATTTATTAATTTGAATATTCAAGGCTGCTTAATTGCAGCCTTTTTTGTTTATAAGATCAGGTTTGAGGCGTCAGGTATCAACCTAGAACCTAGAACCTCATCCCTATAATTTCTGCAGCTACCGGCGGTATACCACATTGCTTGGCGGTGCAGTTTTACTGCTGTATTTAATGGTGGCACTTATATTGCATCTACTCATACATAGATTTCTTAATGAGTCGATGTTATGGATAAAATGGTCTACATAGCCGCATCTGGCGCTAAACAAAGCATGCAAGGGCTTGCTCTTAAAGCCAATAATTTGGCAAATGCGAATACCACTGGGTTTAAATCTGATTTTGCGCAAGCACGATCAATGCAGGCTTTCGGTGAAGGTTTGCCGACTCGTGTTTTTGCTATGCAGGAGCGCCCAGGATCAAACATGGCATCGGGCGGTGTTGTTGAAACAGGTCGCAGCCTTGATATTGCTATGAGTGATAACGCATGGCTGAGTGTTCAGGATGCCTCTGGTAATGAAGCCTATACAAAAGTGGGTTCGTTAAATATAACGGCTGAAGGTATGTTAACTACCAGCGACGGTCGTCAAGTTATTGGCGAAGGTGGGCCAGTCATATTACCTGTACCGATTGAAAAAATTGAATTTAACAAAGATGGCACTATTCAAGTTCGCCCTCAAGGTGCACCGGCTAACTTTTTAGAAGAAGTTGATCGGCTAAAAGTAGTTGATGCAAACAACGCTACACTCGAGAAGGGTAACGATGGCTTATTTAGAGCTAAACCAGGCCAAATAGTTGAAACATCAGCCAATGTACAAGTATTAGGTGGCACATTAGAAAAATCGAATGTAAATCCTGTGCATGAAATGGTCGATATGATCAGTCACCAACGCCAATTTGAATTACAAGTAAAACTGATGAAAACAGCTGAAGAGATTGACGAACGTCAAGAACAGCTGATGCGCATCGTTTAACTTTAACGTGAGGATATTATTATGAATCCAGCATTATGGATAAGTAAAACAGGGCTTGACGCTCAACAAACAGATATATCGGTTATATCAAATAACTTAGCGAATGCCAGTACAGTGGGTTACAAAAAAAGCCGCGCTATTTTTGAAGACTTACTCTACCAAAATATTAATCAACCAGGCGGTCGCTCATCGCAAGACACCGAAATGCCGTCAGGCTTAATGTTGGGCGCGGGTACGAAAGTGGTCGCTAATCAGAAAAACTTTTCCCAAGGTAACATGCTCACCACTGAAAATTCATTAGATTGGATGATTTCAGGTCCTGGCTTTTTTGAAGTATTGCAACCAGATGGCAATATTGCTTATTCGCGTAACGGCCAGTTTACTACCGACGGCGACGGGCGCGTTGTAACCTCGGGCGCTGGTTATGTTGTTCAGCCTGAAATGAATGTACCTGACGATGCACAGTCGATCACCGTATCTCAAGACGGTGAAGTGTCAGTTCGCGTTAAAGGTCAGGCCGAAAACGTGGTTATTGGTCAGATCACGATTAGTGATTTTATTAACCCGTCGGGCCTTGAGCCTATAGGGCAAAACCTTTATACCGAAACAGCGGTAAGTGGTGCGCCTGTTCAAGGTAATCCGGGGGTTGAGGGCCTAGGTACAATTATTCAAGGTTCACTTGAAACATCAAATGTAAATGTGACCGAAGAGTTGGTTAATTTGATTGAAACTCAGCGAGTTTACGAAATGAACTCAAAGGTAATTTCAGCGGTTGATGAAATGATGAGCTACATCAATCAACAATTATAGTTTTGGGGGATTGTATGCGTAATATTATGTTATTTGCAGTAGGGACTTTACTGTTAAGCGGTTGTGTATCTACACAAAATAATGAAGTAGTGCAGGACGATCCCTACTATGCACCTATGTATCCTGAGCCTAATATGGAGCCAGTGGTAGCAACGGGCTCTTTATTCAGTACTCAGTTATCGAATGACTTATATGCCGATAAAAAAGCACTTAGAACAGGCGATATCATTACGGTTAAATTGCAAGAGTCAACCCAAGCCACAAAAGCGGCTAAAACAGAAACAGATAAACAAACAGATGCTAGCCTCGATCCTGTTATTGGTTTAGGTGGTTTACCGGTTAATATTGGTGGCGATAGTATTCAATTTGGGGTTGGTAGTGATGCGTCGTTTAAAGGTGACTCAAAATCAAATCAATCAAACAGCCTAGTTGGTGATATTTCGGTTAACGTGATGCGAGTATTACCAAATGGTAATTTAGTGATTCGTGGTGAAAAATGGCTAACGCTAAATACCGGTGAAGAATTTATTCGCTTAGAGGGGTTAGTGCGTCCACAAGATGTTAATGCTGATAATACCGTTGAGTCTAATCGTATTGCGAATGCGCGTATTCAGTATTCAGGTAAGGGTCAAACTCAAGAGGCACAAAGCCCGGGTTGGTTAACGCGTTTCTTTAGTAGCTCATTGTTTCCCTTTTAGAGGACATTCAACATGAATGGTTTTAAAGTTTTTTGTTTTATGGTGCTACTAGGCTGGCAATTTACTGCCAGTGCTGAGCGAATTAAAGATGTGTCTATGGTCGAAGGGGTGCGCTCAAACCAATTAGTGGGCTATGGATTGGTTGTTGGTTTACCAGGTACCGGAGAGCAAAGCCGTTTTACCGAGCAAAGTTTTAAAGGCATGCTTAATAGTTTTGGTATTACACTACCTGCGAGTTTAAAGCCAAAAATTAAAAATGTTGCAGCAGTCGCGGTTCATGCTGAACTCCCCCCATTTAGAAAGCCAGGGCAAACTATAGATATTACTGTGTCATCAATTGGTAGTGCGGGAAGCTTACGTGGCGGTACGTTATTACAAACATTTTTAAAAGGGGTTGATGGCAATGTATACGCTATTGCACAAGGGAGCTTAATTGTTGGTGGCTTAGGTGCTGAAGGCCTAGATGGTAGCCGAGTCGTGATTAATACGCCAACCGTAGGGCGTGTGCCAAACGGTGCAACCGTTGAGCGTGCTGTTAAAAGCCCATTTATGCAAAACGATTATATTACCTTTAATTTAAACCGTCCGGACTTTACAACCGCAAAACGTTTAGAGAAAACCATTAATGATTTAATCGGCCCAAATAGCGCACAAGCACTCGATGCCGCCTCTATTCGGGTTGTTGCGCCACGAGATGCCTCGCAGCGCGTATCGTATTTATCAACTCTTGAAAACTTAGAGTTTAAGCCTGCGGATACTTCGGCAAAAATAATTGTTAATTCGCGTACCGGCACCATCGTTATAGGCAAAAATGTAAAATTACAACCTGCGGCAATTACCCATGGTGGTTTAACAGTCACGATTGCTGAGCAACAAAATGTGGCGCAGCCAAACCCGTTAGCAGAAGGCGAAACCGTGGTTACACAGCAAAGTATTATTGATGTTAATCAAGATGATTCACGCGCTTTTGTATTTGATCCTGGTGTGAGTCTTGATGATTTAGTTCGCGCAATTAATGAAGTTGGCGCTGCTCCTGGTGATTTAATGGCGATTCTTGAAGCACTTAAAGAAGCCGGTGCCATAAATGGTCAGCTTGTTGTAATTTAGTTTTATAAGACCCTATTTAGGGTCTTTAACAGTTAACCTAAAAAAGACGCGGCATAAAGCCGCTGCTACCTCAGCAATATAAACCTACACAATAAGTAGCAGCGAGTTTACCTCGCGTCTCTCACTTAGTTTAATCTCTGCCTAGAACCTAGAACCTAGAACCTAGAACCTAGAACCTAGAACCTAGAACCTAGAACCTAGAACCTAGAACCTTTCACTTCACTTGGCTCAATTATTGCATTTAACTAAGAATTATTAATTATTGTGTCAAAAAGCTGATGGAAACAAATCATCTAGATAAGCAAAACTTTTTTGATTTAGGCAACTTAGACTCTTTGCGTCGAGATGCTTTAAACAGCGGTGATGCATCAACCGATGCATCTAAAGCGGCGTTAAAAAAAGCAGCGGCACAATTTGAAGCTATTTTCACCCAAATGCTGCTTAAAAGTATGCGTAAAGCTAATGAGGCTTTTGAAGATAAAGAAAGCCCGTTTAATGCTAGCGGCGTGAAATTTTTTGAAGAAATGCACGACCAACAAATGGCCACAGAGCTTTCATCAAATGGCTCTTTGGGACTTGCAGATTTAATTGTGCAGCAACTATCGCCAGATGGAAAAAACTTTATGCCAGGCTCTGTTCTTCGCACAACGTCTGATTTCTTTAGTGACCAACGTGCAGGTAGCACCTTACCTCATCAAGAAAACCAAAAGGTCATTGAAAAAGTATCGCTCGTTGATTCAACTGAAAAAAGCGAACCAAACACAGCGCCTAAGACATTTGAAAATGCTGAGGAATTTGTAAGCACCGTGTGGGAGCACGCAAAAACAGCGGCTAAAAAAATTGGTTTAAATCCGGCGGTTATGGTCGCGCAAGCGGCATTAGAAACTGGCTGGGGTAAACATATTATTAGTAAAGGTGATGGTAATAGCTCAAACAACTTATTCAATATTAAGTCAGATAAAAGTTGGCAGGGTGAAAAGGCCAGTAAGGTCACTTTAGAGTTTGAGCAAGGTGCTGCAGTTAAAAAGCAAGCAAGCTTTAGAGCGTATGATTCGATAAAAGATAGCGTGAATGATTTTGTAGATTTTTTAACACAAAACCCGCGCTATCAAGATGCATTAAACAATACGGCAAAGCCGCATAAGTTCTTAGACTCTTTACAGCAAGCCGGTTATGCAACCGACCCTAATTATGCTGACAAAATAAAAAGGGTGTTAAACAGTAACGAATTGAAGAATATCGCCACAAGCGTGATCCGCCAAGGAGTAGAGTAACATGTCGTTTAATTTATTAAATATTGCAAATTCAGGAATAAGAGCAAACTCTGAGTTATTGCAAACGACAAGTAAAAACATCTCAAATGTTAATACCGAAGGGTATGTACGTGAGCGCACCGAATTTACCACCATGATTGATAATCAGGTGGGCCGTGGTCAAACGTACCGGTTATTGAATGAGTTTGCGCAAAAGCAATTAAATCGAGATACTTCAAATAAAAGTTTTTTTGATCAATTCGTTAGTGAAGCGAGTCGGGTTGATCAAATTTTTTCAGAAAAATCAAATAGCCTATCAACTAGTATCAACTCAATGTTTAATAACGTGCAAGAAGCGCTTAATCAACCTTCCTCAACAGTTGCTCGTTCATTAGTGATGAGTGATGCACAAAATTTAGTTGATCAAATGGACCGACTTGCAGGTATTGTTTCTGAGCAAAAAGCGGTTGTTAATGAGCAATTAGAGATCTTTTCTGAAGAGGCTAATACGCTTATTGAAAGTATTAGTTCGCTGAATCAAGAAATTGCGGGTGTTCATGGTACCAGGAATGAAGCCGATGCGAGCTCAGCTTACAATGAGCGTGATAAAGCAATTCGCGATTTATCTGAGCTGATTGATATAGAAACACTCGATGGCCCCAATGGTGAAAAACAAGTGTTTATGGGCAGCGGTGAAGCCGTTGTAATGCAAAACGGCTCGTTTAACTTGTTTTCGATGCGCGGCGACCCGGATCCAAACTTTAAAGAACTGCGCTTAGATGTAAATGGCGGCAAAGCTGTGCCGCTTGAAGTTGATGCCAGTAAATTAAAAGGCAAAATAGGTGGTTTACTTGCCTTCAGAGACGATATTTTAGTACCTGCGCAAAATCAAATAGGTCAAATGGGTATTGCGCTTGCTGATTCGTTTAATCAGCAAAATCGTTTAGGTATGGATGCAAACGGTGAGCTTGGAGGGGATATTTTTGATATCCCAACGGTCAGTGCTTTTGTTTATCAAGCCAATAGCGGAACAGCTAATATCTCAGCAACCGTTGAGGCTGGTAAAGGCAGTGAACTGCCAGCGAGTGACTTTGTGATCACTTATACGGGTAACCCTAACCAAGTAAGTATTCAGCCTATTGATAATAAAGGTGAACTTTTAGGCACAGCCTCTTTAGCAACTATCCCACCCAGTGGCATTATCGATTCAGCCGCTATTACCAGTGGGGAGTCGTTTGGTTTAGAGCTAAACGTAACCGGAGCCGGTAATGCCGGCGACCAATTTCAGGTAAAACTTAATAGTGGCGCTGCAGGTAATATATTGCTGACAACTGGGCGCGGTGAAGACCTAGCGTTAGCATCGCCAATACGCACCGCCGATGACATAAATAACACCGGTAGCGGCGCTATTTCTGCTGGCAGTGTGAGTAGTGTTACCGCTGGTGGCTTTACAACTACCACTCCTCCTGCACTCGCTAATGGAGATATAACCATTGTTAAAGCCGCGGGTACAAATGATTACTTAATTAGCGATGGAAACGGCGCCAATGTGCCAATTACTATTGCACCACCAGGTAAAAATGTTTTGGCAGGCCTTGGTGCTCCTTATGACGGTTATGGTTTTGACTTTGATATTGAAGGCTCGCCAGCCACAGGCGATAGCTTTACGTTAGAGTTTAACAAAGGCGGCTTTGACGATAACCGCAATGGCTTAAAATTAGCCGAGTTACAAAACGGTGACTTAGTGCGCCAAAATGTTGTTTCAAGCTCAGATGCCGATAACCATAAAACCTTTAACCAAGCGTATGCCGGATTAGTAACCGACATTGGTGTGGTAACCAGTCAAGCAAAAACCAATGGTGCTGCATTTGATGCTTTAGCACAACAATCAGAAGCCTGGTACGAATCGTTGTCGGGCGTAAACTTAGATGAAGAGGCGGCTAATTTGCTGCGTTTTCAGCAATCTTATGCTGCATCAGCTCAAGTATTAACTGCAGCACGTTCTATTTTTGACACTTTACTGAGTGCGGCGAGGTAATTATGCGTTTATCAAATAACTTAATGTATCAAAATAGCATTAATAAAATACTACAAAATCAAAATGGCGTAGCAAACGCACAAGAGCGAGTAAATACCAGGCAAAAGTATTTATCTACCTCAGAAGCGCCTGCCGATATATCGCAAGCTATGCTGTATACCAATAAAATACAAAGTAATGAGCAATATACAAAAAACATTAACCAGCTCAATGGCCGACTCAAAACCGAAGAAAGCGTACTGCAAGGTATTAACGAAAGTATTCAAGCAGCTAAAGATATTGCCTTAAAAGCAGGTAATGGCGCATACAGTAAAGACGACTTAAAGTCGTTAGCGTCGGAGCTAACCGAAATACAAAAAACACTCGTCAATTTAATGAATACCCGCTCAGAAGACGGCAAGTTTATTTTTTCAGGCTACCAAGACAGCACCCAACCATACCAGTTTGACTCTACTACGGGTGAATATACTTATAATGGAGATCAAGGCCAGCATGTTATAACCATTGCTGAAGGGGTAAGTATTAAATCAAGCGATAACGGTTTTGATACGTTTGAGAAAAGCGACGCACGACTTGATGTTACTGATAATCAAGCTGCGATCCCGGTAACTACACCTGCAAATAATATTACAGCAGGCACGGTTTATGTAGATGGCCAAACAGAGTTCGACCGGTTTCATCAAGATAATTACAATGCTGACCCAACCGCGAACACGTATAATGTGGTAATAACACCAGGCGCTACCGCCAACGACCCTGATACTTATAAAATTTTGCGCGACGGTGTGTCGCTGAGCCCCGCACAAGTAGGTGAGGTAACGGATGAGCCAATCGATTTTGCAGGCATGAAAATCGAATTTGAAGGCGCAGCACCAGGCCAGCTCGATTTTAGCCTAGAAAAACCCCACAAAGAAAACGTACTTAATACGCTACAAGGTTTAATTACAGGTTTAAATGATGGCACACTTGCGGGGGATGATTTTCAGCAAGTACTAAACGATGGCGTGGTGCAATTACAAAATGCCAGCGAGCAAGTTGTGTTTACGCAAGCAAGTTTAGGTGGGCGCATGAATGCACTTGAAAGAGTTAGCGACTCTAACCTTGCACAAAATATTCAAAACAAAAGTAACCTTTCTGATTTAGTAGAGGTAGACATGGCAGAAGCTATTAGCGAACTAACCAAACAAGAAACCGCACTGCAAGCGTCACAGGCTACATTTGGACGTTTAACTAACCTTTCATTATTCGATTACTTATAAACAGATTATAAGCAGAAATACCTTGCCGCTTTAGTGAATACAAAGCGGCAAAAACCTCCCTCAAAATAGCGGCAATAAATTGTCGTCACTCCAGCTAACCAGATAACTTATTATTAATGTTTAATATTTTGATATAAAACACTTTAAAAACATGCGGTTATATTTATTTTAAAGTTGGCACAGTAAATGCTTTTCTAGTAATTAGAAATTATCGAATAGTGGTTCCTGTTAAATCGTGTTGAACCACACTCTGTTTAAACCTAGGAGATGGTAAAATGGCATTAACAGTAAATACTAATGTGTCGTCACTAAACGCACAACGTAACTTAACAAGATCTGGCGAAGGCTTAGCAACGTCAATGGAGCGTTTAGCCTCTGGCATGCGTATTAATAGCGCTAAAGATGATGCCGCCGGCTTACAAATTTCTAACCGTTTAACATCACAAATAAATGGCCTAGCTGTTGCTCAGCGTAACGCCAACGATGGTATTTCAATGGCGCAAACTGCCGAAGGTGCGATGCAAGAATCGACTAATATACTACAGCGTATGCGAGAGCTTGCCTTACAGTCTGCCAATGGTTCAAATTCAGCTGAAGATCGTGATGCATTGCAAAAAGAAGTGTCTGCCCTACAAGAAGAATTAACACGAATCTCCGACACCACATCGTTCGGTGGTCAGCAATTATTAGATGGCTCATACGGCACACGAAATTTTCAGGTCGGTGCAAATGCCAATGAAACAATATCAATTAGTTTAACAAGCACTGCGGCTAAAGATATCGGTAGTGGTAATAAGGCTAGCTTAACTATTGATGGTGCTGGCACTGGTGATGTTGTAATTGGCGGCACCACTGTAACTGTAGCAAGTGGTGCAACAGCAACTGAAAAAGCAGAGGCAATTAATGCAAAAACTAGTGAGCATGGCGCCTCTGCCACGGTAAAAGATGTTACAGAGGCAACTCTTAAGGTGACTGAATTTGATGCAGGTGTTGAATTTAAATTAGGCGGAAATGTTGTTGGTGGTACGGATAATGCCGAGCTTACAGCGGCAATTAATGCTCTGGATGGCTACACTGCTACAGAGGATTCAGGCACCATTACAATCACAAACACTGCTGGAGAACCTGTCGAACTAACAGATTTTGCAGAGACTGGTACCGGTACTAGTGATGATGCTGCAGCAACCTTTACGGATACTGATTCAAATACTACCGATGTATCTTTAACAGTAGAGTCAGGCTCAGAAGTATTATCGGCTAGAGCTAGCGCAACTAAAGAAGTGGTTACTTTAACTTCATCTGAAGATTTAGCCGTCGATGATGGTACTGATAAAGGGTTATCTGCAACGGCAGCTTTTGCAAGCGTTGATGATATTGACTTATCTACAGCAACTGGTTCGCAAGACGCCTTGTCTGTAATAGATGATGCGCTAGCACAAATAGATAGCCAACGTGCTGGTTTAGGTGCGGTACAAAATCGTTTTGGTCACACAATTAATAACCTTGCTAATATTCAAGAAAATGTATCTGCGTCACGTAGCCGTATTCAAGATACAGACTTTGCTACCGAAACTGCACAAATGACTAAAAACCAAATATTACAACAAGCGGGTACGTCAATACTTTCACAAGCAAACCAAATACCACAGGCAGCAATTAGCTTGTTAGGTGGTTAATTATTAGCTTCACCAAAAAATACTTATAAACGCACTTCAACTTAAAGTGCGTTTTTTTGTTTTTTGAGATAGTAAAAATTATTTGGGGCATAAATTTATGCGTTATAAAA
Organism: Pseudoalteromonas sp. 2CM36K; assembly: GCF_023161865.1. Lineage (NCBI taxonomy): Bacteria > Pseudomonadati > Pseudomonadota > Gammaproteobacteria > Alteromonadales > Pseudoalteromonadaceae > Pseudoalteromonas > Pseudoalteromonas sp. 2CM36K. Next base: position 6,595 of record NZ_JALNTK010000035.1, on the reverse strand, counting down.
ATTAACAAATAACTATTTTTAATTTTAAAACAGTTAGTTACGTTTTATTAAATAAATAAACTAATTTATTTTTAAAATACTCCTAAAGATAATTCACCTCCGGCCGTTAACTTAATCAGTACGGAGCTGAGCATACATTTGTGACAGCTCTTGGTTAAATTAAAATAGCAACATTACGAAAGTAATCAGGAGTTTTATTATGATTTCAGTAAATACAAATGTATCTTCACTAAACGCGCAACGTAACCTATCGCAATCAGGTTCTGACTTAGCAACTTCTATGGAACGTTTATCATCAGGTATGCGTATCAATAGCGCAAAAGATGATGCGGCAGGCCTGCAAATTTCAAACCGTTTAACATCGCAAATTAATGGTTTAGGTGTAGCGCAGCGTAACGCTAACGATGGTATCTCAATGGCGCAAACTGCTGAAGGTTCAATGCAAGAGTCAACAAACATTTTGCAACGTATGCGTGAACTAGCGCTTCAATCAGCGAATGGTTCAAATTCAACAGAAGATCGTGAGTCACTGCAAAAAGAAGTTGTTGCCCTGCAAGACGAGCTAACTCGTATTTCTAATACCACCTCTTTTGGTGGCCAGCAATTACTAAATGGAGATTTTGGTTCAAGAAACTTTCAAATTGGCTCAAATGCTAACGAAACTATCTCTATAAGTTTAAGTAGCACAGCCGCAGATAAAATTGGTTCATTAGAAGCAACTACTAACATCACTGGTACAGCTGGAAGCGTTTCATTTACAGTAGGTGGTGAAACTTACGATGTAGATGCTTCGGGATCAGGCGCAGCCAATAAAGCGGCAGCGATTAATGCAACAAAAGGTGACCATGGTGTAACAGCAGCAGTTGCTAATGTTGATGCTGATGTTACAACTGCAACTCTTTCATCTATGATCTTTGATAGCGGCACAATCGATTTTAAATTGGATGGGTCTGATGTATCTGGTACTGATGCTGGTGAACTTGCAGCTTCAATAAATGATATAGAAGGTTACTCAGCAGTTGATAATTCAGGTACAATCACAATCACAAATGCTACAGGGGCTCCTATTAAACTGACTGATTTTTCAGGTGATGGTGGCGGTACTGCTGCTGCAGCAACATTTACTGATAGCGCTTCGAGTGCGACCACCCTGAATGAAACAGGAACTCCAGTAACTGAAGCGACAGCTTCAGTTACAACTACAACTACAAAGGAAGTTGTTACTTTATCTTCAAAAGCTGATTTCACTGTAAATGATAACTCTGCTGGTGATGTTGCTGTTTTAGCCACAGGCAGTACTGTTCAAGATATTGATTTAACAACAGAGCTAGATTCACAAAGTGCAATTGATATAATTGATGATGCGCTAGCACAAATAGATAGCCAACGTGCCGATTTAGGTGCGGTACAAAACCGTTTTGGTCATACAATCAGTAACCTTTCGAATATTCAAGAAAATGTATCTGCGTCACGTAGCCGTATTCAAGATACTGACTTTGCAACCGAAACAGCTAACATGACGAAGAACCAAATATTGCAACAGGCAGGTACGTCAATTTTATCGCAAGCGAACCAGTTACCACAAGCAGCACTTAGCTTATTAGGTTAATAAGTTAAAGTAATAGCTTAATGGTTAGCTAGCTAGTACATAAAGTCAGTATTAGTTTTACAAAAAAGGAGGTGGCTTTAGCTACCTCCTTTTGTGGTTTAAGGGTTTTAATTGAGCTATTGTTTAATTAACTAATAAATAGGAATCTGTTATGAATACCATTAATTCCAATGCAGAAGTTACATTACCAACTCCGCTTGCGGGTGAAGATAAAGTAGTTGGTCAAGCGGCTAGTTCGCTAACCGAACGCGCTGTTGACGATGTAAAGCAAGCTGATACACAAAATCAGCAACGATTACAGCAAAATCAATACGAAAAAAATAATCAAGAAGTAACTGCTCAGCCGTTAGAGCGTGAACAACTAGAACAAATGGCGCAACAATTGCAGGACTTTATGGGCGAAATGAACCGTAGCTTACAGTTTCAGGTAGACGAGGACTCTGGCCGCGATGTAATTAAAGTGCTAGATAAAGACACTGGCGATATTATTAAACAATATCCATCGGAAGAGGTGTTAAATTTAGTGTCTAAGTTATCTGAAACTGCGGGCTTATTGATAGATCACACTGTATAGCGCCTAAATGGTGGCTTAATTTTTCATTTAAATAGTTATTAAAGAGGGTAATATGGCTATTTCGTTTACAGGGTTAGGCTCAGGCTTACAAGTATCAGAAATTGTAGGTGCATTGGTAAATGCCGAAAAAGCCCCTTTTGAATCGCGTTTAAATAGAAAAGAGGGTAATTTAACCACAGATATTTCTGCCGCTGGGGCACTTAAGGCGGCACTTGTAAAAGTGCAAGAATCTATGACCGCGCTTGGCAAGGTCGATAACTACCAAAAGCGCACAGCATCGGGTAATGATGATTTTATATCTCTTAGCTCAAACAAAGACGCCGAGCCAGGCAGTTATAATGTAAAAGTTGATGCACTGGCACAAGCCCATAAGTTATCGTCTCCTGCATTTGCTGCCGATGAGGCGATTGGTGGTGGTGTGATTACTATTGGCTCTGGAGATAACAGTTTTTCGACTGTGCTGTCGCCTACTAATACACTGGAAGATTTAAGAGACCAAATAAATAACGGCCCATACACTGGCTCTGACTCTAATGACTCTGTGGTAGCAACGATAGTAACCAGTGATGCAGGTCAACATTTGGTTTTAACCAGTAAACAAACCGGTGAAGAAAACGCCATTACCATTACCGTACAAGATAGCGATGGTAACAATACCGATGTAGGCGGGCTCTCTCGCTTAGCCTATGACGTGTCTGATGCGGACCCTGCAAACCATACGACTAATTTAACTGAGGTAAATGCGGCGCAAAATGCTCAAATAACCATTGATGGTACTTTAATTGCTTCAAGTAGTACGAACGAGTTTAAAAGTGTTATTGATGGCGTAGATATTACGGCTAAAAAAACCCAAGGTATTGATGATGACGTAAGCACATTAACAGTAAAAGAAAACAATAATAATATTAAAGCTGGACTTGATGGGTTTGTTAAAAGTTACAATGAGCTGTTAGAGCTAAGTAAGAATTTAGGTAAATCTGGCGAGGATGGCGCTGGCGTAATGGCGGGTGATTCTCTGCTACGTGGTGTTATGTCAAAGTTAAGGCAAGAAATTACCAACAGTGTTGACTTGGGCGATGGTAACTCTTTATCGCTATCGCAGTTGGGTGTTGAAGCCGACAGATACGGTAAGTTAAGCTTAGATAGCGAACGCTTAGACGAGCAAGTAAAAAATGATGTTGATTTAGTGCAGCAGTTTTTTGTAGGTAAAAATACTGACGAAGGTGGTTTTGCCCAATCGTTTGATGAGTTAATGAACTTTTATACTAAGTCAGATGGTTTAATTCAAAACAGAATAGAAAGTAAAGAAGGGCAGCTGCGCGATATTGATGACGAGCGCGTGTCGTTTGCGCGTAAAATGGAGTCACTAGAGTCGCGCTTGTATGCGCAGTACAATAGTATGGATTTATTGGTGGCAGGCTTAAACTCTACCAGTAGCTATATTCAAGCGCAGTTAGACAATATGCCAGGTGTGGTAAGGCAGTCTAAATAATATGTATTATTAATTTAAAAAGGCCGCTAAGTATTTAACTTAGCGGCCTTTTTATTGTGTGCCACTTAGTGTGCTTGGTGATGGTATGCTAAGGGTTGGTTTTTACTGTTAAGTCGACTTATAAGCGTTTATGGCTTTATCCGACTTTTTATGTTTGAGTATCGCATTAAACGACTCTACTTTTTGGTTTTCTGCGGTTGCTAAAATCATATTAATTTGCGTTTGCAGTACACTTAACTCATCAACACTTGGCGGTGAGGTACTTTCGCACCAATTTACTAAGTGTTTATTTAATAACTCAAGCGAATTAGCAGCACCATCGGCCCTGTTGCTATTAACTTGAGCTTGAAGCTCGCAGAGTAATTGTTTAATTTGCTCTGCGGCTTGTGTTGACTTTTTTGGCATAGTTATTAAATAGCCGGCATACGTTGGTCGGCAGGAATACCCTCCCAACCTTCTTTAATTTCTTTAACAATGCTTGATACTTCAGTAATCGCTTCAATATCGTTGTTTATGTTCGCTTGCGTTAAACGACGCTGACAATAATCATAAAGAGCCAATAAATTGTTAGAAATACTCGGGTCTTGTTCTACTTTTAAATTAAGCGCATCTTGCAGTGCACCTAATAGTAAAATACAGGCAGAGATGTTTTCGCCTTTTTTTGCTATTTCTTTGCGTTCAATAAAACCTTTAGTCGCGGCCAAGCGACCAATTATGTTACTAAAAATAAGATTAATTTGCTCATACGGTGCCATTTCGGCAATACTACTGGCACGCACTTGAGAATATTTTTTTAATGAAACATGAGCCATGGAAAAATCCTAAATAAATATGTGAAATTGTCTATATGAAACAAAGCAATATTAATGCCAAGCATTTTCGCTTATTTATGTATCGGCATTTATGGTCACAACTTAAGTAAACAATTTAAATTAATTATAAATATAATAACAATACAGGATGAACTTGCTTAATAAAGAGGGTGGCAGCATTTTGTTAACTAATTATTTTCATTCCAGTACTAATTACCTAGCTTTTAAGGGGTGGTTTTTACTTGATGTGTCTGTTTTTTGGCGTTAATGTCAAAAAATCGCCGCTATTACTTGCATCAAAATCCAACTGGCTTACAATTTGATTAATAAAACAAATTAGTGAAATAAATGGCTCGCTAAAAAATGATCTTAATTTTAGATAATAATAATAATCGCTCTATTGGATTATATGCATCCCTTACTTTTATTGGTGAGGCGGTACAGTTGCAAACAGAAGCTGACTTTGAACAGGCATGTAGCCACTATCAAAACAAAGAATGTATTGTGGTATTAGGGGCGTTGCAATCTTTGGATCATGAAAGTTTAATTAAACGCTATCCGACTTTCCCTTTTTTACTGATAGGTGAAACGCTCAAACCGCTACTGAGTCTCGCTAATGTTGTGGGATTGATATGTGAGCCATTTACTCATGAAGTTACCACTCAGTTATTACATGACTGTCAGCAATATCAGCGCATGTTGCCTCACGAGCATAAACATAACAAAGAAAAAAGCACCTTTGATGGCCTTGTAGGTGAAACCAAAGCCGTAAAAGATTTACGCTTTTTAATTACTCAAGTTGCTAAAACCGATGCCAACGTACTTATTTTAGGTGAATCGGGCACAGGTAAAGAAGTAGTTGCCCGTAACGTACATTTGCTTTCTAAGCGTAACAAAGGCCCATTTGTACCAGTAAACTGTGGGGCAATTCCTGCGGAGCTACTAGAAAGTGAACTATTTGGCCATGAAAAAGGTGCGTTTACTGGGGCTATTTCAGCACGAAAAGGCCGTTTTGAGTTAGCGCAAGGTGGCACGCTATTTTTAGATGAAATAGGGGATATGCCACTGCAAATGCAGGTTAAGTTACTACGAGTGCTTCAAGAGCGTAGCTATGAGCGCGTTGGTGGTACCAAAGCGATTCAGGCTGATGTGCGTGTGATTGCTGCAACCCACCGTGACCTTGAAAGCATGATAGAAAAAGGCTCATTTAGAGAAGATTTATACTATCGCTTAAATGTTTTTCCTATTGAGAGTCCATCTCTTGCTCAACGCGCAGAAGACATCCCTTTGCTGCTTAAAGAGCTAATGCGCCGCGTAAATGAGCAAAGCGGTACTACGGCTAAGTTTACAGAGCGTGCTATTGATAGTTTAAAAGAGCATTCTTGGCCAGGTAATATTCGTGAGCTGGCGAACCTTGTTGAACGCATGGTTATTATGTTTCCAGATAAGGTTGTGGATGTTCCTGATTTACCCAATAAATACCGCTACATTGAAGTTGAAGCCTATGAGCCACAGTACCCAGAAGAGCTGATGGAACGTGATGCGTTTAATGATATTTTTAGTGGCGGATTTAGCGAAGATGAAATAGATCTAGAAGATGATTTTGTTCAGGCTGCACCTGGTTTATTGCCCGATGAAGGTATTGAGCTTAAAGAGTACTTAGCTGAGCTTGAAATTAACTTAATCACACAGGCATTAGAGCGCTTTGATTACGTTGTCGCCCGTGCTGCTGAAGTGTTAGGTGTAAGGAGAACCACACTGGTCGAAAAAATGAAAAAATATAACCTGACGAGAGATTGAGAGCTAAGTACAGGTGTTAGGTATTAGGTATTAGATATTAGGTTAGAAAAACTAAACACCGGTAGTTACACTGAATCCGTTACCGGTTCTATTTTTTAGCAGGTTTACCCCACGTCTGCGTTGGGTGCCAACTTACTGTTTTTTGGGTAAATATAACAATTAAAGGGTTAAAAGGACCTTTCATCTTTCACCTTTGACCTTTCACCTTTCACCTTTGACCTTTAACCTTTGACCTTTAACCTTTAACCTTTAACCTTTAACCTTTAACCTTATATGGACTCCCTAAAGTAATCAATAAACATTCTGTA
>NZ_JALNTK010000034.1:0-25061 GCF_023161865.1 Pseudoalteromonas sp. 2CM36K | reverse complement strand
CGTTGCGACGTTGTCGCTAGGGATGCGTATAATACATCCTTTATTTTTCGAGTCAACACTTAATTTTAAACTTTCTTTCGATGATTTAAACTTAAGTTTTACTTAACTCTCTGAGTAGCTCATGCCTCGCTATGCGTTGCGTTCTGCCGTCTCAGTGGGGTCGCATTATAGGGAGATCCGAAAACAGATCAACCTTTTTTTTAGATCTTTTTACCGTTTGCTCAAGTTTCAAACAAACGAGGCTGAAATAGTAAAGAAACGCCTTACTATCGGTTGTTTTTTACACTCTTATTAACTATTTGCTATAAATTTCATTGCTATGTTCAATTAAGACGTTAAGATAGCAAGTTCACAATGTTAAATTAATGTTTATTTCCTGTTTATTGGTAGATCAAAATGAAATTACCCGATCAAAAATCTTTTATCTTCGCAGTTATTCTTGCTGTTGTTGGTTTTGTTATCGTTAAGTTTGCGCTTGCAAGCCTAGCATTAGACCCTGCACTTCTATTCGGTGCCGGTTTATTAATTGGTGGACTTGTTATTGCTGCAATGTCATCAGTAAGTACAGAAGAAGCCGAAGTAAAAACAAAAACACTTTATGTTGGCAATCTTCCTTATCGTGCAAATGAAGGTGTAGTTCGTACTTTATTTGAGGAGCAAGGCAAAGTATTTAACGTTCGTTTGTTAAAAGATAAGAATACTGGCAAGCGTCGCGGTTTTGGCTTTGTTGAAATGGCACAAGCAGATGCTGATAATGCAATTGCTAAACTAAACGATAGTGAGTTCCAACAACGTACTTTGAAAGTACGTGAAGCAAAACAAAAACAAGAAGATGATTCTAACTCTTATCGTTCAGAGTCGGATCAAACAGTGTAACTTGCTTAACCGCTAATTTATCACTACATACATCAGCCGTTGCATAATAGTGCAGCGGCTTTTTTATGCCTGCTTGATTATTACTTAATTTGAGTAAATAACTAACTCGCTTAGCAATGGCCGCACCAGAGTCTAATAACTGTACTTGCGTATTAAAGTAATCACTAATTGGTTTAGCTAAAATAGGAAAGTGAGTACAGCCTAATACCAGTACATCGATATCTTTATTAATATTTAATCGGTCTAACTCAGTGTGCAACTTATCGAGATCTAAGTGCTGGGTAAAAAAGAGAGTCTCTGCCAAAGTAACCAGTTCAACACTACTATATAAACTTGTGGTTATCGATGAGGCATGTTCTTTTATAAGTGCATCAGTATACGGGCTTGATACCGTTGCGGGAGTTGCCAATAAACCTATATGTTTTGATTGCGTTAATTGCGCTGCGGGTTTAATTGCAGGTACTACCCCAACAATAGGAATATCGGTAATTTGACGTACCGCACTTAACGCTGATGTTGAGGCGGTATTGCAGGCTATAACAATTAAGTCGACATTTAGTGACTCATCTTTAATAAATTGAATCAATCCACATAGTCGATTAATGATGGTTTGTTGCGACTGTGCGCCATATGGCAATAATGCATTATCCATAAAATAGCTGTATTGAGCATGAGGAATGCTTTGCTGAATATGCTCAAGCACGGTGGTTCCACCTATACCTGAATCAAATACCATGATGTGCGCTAACAAACTACCATTCCTACTCTTTACTAAGAACGGCAGTTTGCCATGTGGCTTTTGTAAAAGAAAGTAGTTTTACTCAGTGCCTAGCTTTGCAGTAGCGGCGCTTAATTTATCTAAGTTTTCAAACATGGTGTTAGTGTAATCAACCAGTTTATCTATTTCTTGTTGATCTTGATTTAGCCATTGAATGATACCTGATAGCTGGCTTTCTAATCCTAGGGTGTGCGCTTTAGAGTAAGCCGATTTTAGATCATCATTAAAAGGGGCAACACTCTCGGCAATGGCTTTTTCTGATGTTGGCTTAATTTGTTCATACTCTTTAATGGCAGCAACGGTTTTGCTTTGACGTAAGTCCATTGAGAATGCCACCAGCTGTTCATTCCCTAAACTGAGTTCTTGGGCTTGTTCAAATGCTTTGTCTAAATCGCCACTGAAAAAGGTTTTACTGACATCTTGTAACTCTGCCATTAAATCATTTATGGTTTGCTGCTCGTCTTCATTAAGCTCACCATTTACTGACATCGAGAAAGAGAGCTCACGGGATTCAGAAAATTGCGTACTAAATGATTGTGAATCATCTGTTTGTTGATAGCGACTAGATGATTGCGATTGATAAGCATCTGCAAAGCTAATACTCACCTCATCACCTTCTGCTGTGGTGAATGTGTAATCAGCACTATTGCTTAAACTTACATATTGCGCCTGACTTACAGTTACGCTTGCAGGTTGAGGGTTAAATAAGTTCTGCTCAAATTTATCGAGGCCCCTAAAGATACCCTCTTTAGATTTATCAATACCCTCTTCAAGTTCTTGATTAAATACGCCCATGCCTTTTAGTTCATCCACAGCCTCATCAACACCCGTTTGCACTCCTTTACGTGCCTGATTTAGCATATCTTGCAGTTTGTCGTTATCGGCACCATTGGCTTTGGCTTTTTTTACCGAGCTTGTAACAAAGTCTAAAACATTTTTTACGACTTCATTAAAATCAAACAGTGGTTTGTCTTTTTTCGCTTCAGCAACCGGCAAACCTAATTCTTTTGCCATTTTGTCACCTAATATGGCAGCAGCCAGTTCTTTTCCTCGTTGCTGATAACTAGTTGGTGGCGAGTCTATTTTAGGCTGTGGCATTGCTTGTTTAGTATTGTATTTATTGGCATTGCTGTGTGGAACAAAACTAAAGTTACCTATTTTCATGAGAGGACTCCTATTTAGACTTACTCTTATATCGGCCAAGAAAGCCTATGCTGTAGTAAAATGCTCAAAAAAAGCTCACTATATTTGATCAAAACTAGACAAATACGCTTCGCCCCCTACAATAGCGCCGATAAACAGATCTCAACGATAAGGTTATACCGTTAATGGCAGTTATAAATATAGATACCACGCAATACGATGCACAATTAAATGAAAAAGAGCAGCGTATTACAGAGCAATTCCAACGTTTTGGTGTAAAACAGTTAGAAGTATTTAGCTCTGAGCCCATTAACTACCGCCAACGTGCAGAATTTAGAGTATGGCACGATGGTGACGATCTGTTTCATATTATGTTTGATCAACAAACAAAAGATAAAATACGTGTTGATACCTTTGACCCTGCAGCTCCTTTAGTAGGTGAAGTTATGCAGGTGATGATTGAAAATTTAAAAGGCTGCGAAGTACTGCGTCGTAAATTATTTCAAATAGATTATTTATCAACCCTCAGTGGTGAAATTTTAGTGAGCTTGCTATATCACAAGCCACTTGATGAACACTGGTTAACTGAGATCAATGCCTTAAAAGAAAAACTAAGTAGCCAGTACAAAATTGACTTTATTGGCCGTGCACGTAAGCAAAAAGAAAAATTGGGCGATGACTTTGTTACTGAGCGCTTAATGGTGAATGGCCAAGAGCTAATCTATCAGCAGGTAGAAAATAGCTTTACTCAGCCTAATGCGAAGGTAAATATTAAAATGTTAGAGTGGGCACAAGAGTTATGTAAACCACTAAACAATGATTTACTAGAGCTGTATTGTGGTAACGGAAACTTTTCAATTGCACTTGCGGGCTCATTTAATAAAGTGCTGGCAACAGAAATATCAAAATCGTCTGTGCATTCAGCGCAATATAATATTGCTCAAAACAAAGTAACTAACTTAGATATTATTCGCATGTCGAGCGAAGAGTTTACTCAGGCAATGAAAGGCGAGCGTACTTTCTCTCGCCTAGATGGCATTGACCTTAGTAGTTACAACTGCCAAACCATCTTAGTCGACCCGCCTCGAGCAGGCATGGACACGCTTACGTGTGACTTAGTGGCTAACTATGAGAATATTATTTATATCTCATGTAACCCAGACACATTAGAGCGCGACCTTGATCACTTAACGCAAACCCATGAGGTTAAGCGCTTTGCAATATTTGATCAGTTCCCTTATACACACCACATTGAATCTGGTGTGTTTTTACAACGTAAATAAAAAAAGCATTAAACAGCGCACGTTGTAAAAATAAAAAAGCTCCTTAAGGAGCTTTTTTATTTAACCAAACTACTTATTTATTTGCTAAGTAATTAATGAGTGCGCTTACATCTTCTGGCGATGAAATGCCTGACTCACCACCTAGGTTAAGCTTGTATTTACCATTAACGATAAACGTAGGAACGCCACGAAGTGCCCCTTTGCCTTTAAAGTAATCTTGGTCACGTTTCATTTTAGAGCTAAGTGTACGTACCGAGAAGCTTTCAAATAATTTATCAAACTTGTCGCCATCTACGCCTTGCGCTAAGAATACGTCTTTTACATCTGCCAACTCATTAAATCGTGCACGCTTTGCATGGATATGATCAAACATCGCTGAAATAATTTTATCTTTTTGAGGTAGTACTTCAGCTGTAGCTAATGCTTGGCTGATCATGGTTTGATGTTCTGGGTCACGTACACCCACAAAATCTACATGGCTTTTCTTAAACTTTACGTTTTTATCTAGCTTAGGTTTGATTTCGGCCAGCAGTGGTTCCATGTTATTACACGCAGGACAGTAAAAAGAGAAAAACTCTTTTACTTCTGGTTTTCTGGTTGCACGATCAGAGACGACATCGTAATGCACGCCCTCTTCGTAAGTGGCAGCAAAACTGGTTGCAGCTAAAGGGAGTAATACAGCAAGCAACCCTGCTTTAACTAATTTGATCATTATTATGGTGCTCCAAAAATTATAGTTTTAGTAAAAAGCTAATTAACGCATCAAGTTCTTGTTGGCTCTTGATTGTATTAATATTGATTTTATATTTGTCATTTACGATAAATGTAGGTACGCCAGTTAATGCGCCAAGCTCAGAATATTTATTCTGCTTATCTTGCATGGCACGTTCAGCTGCTATGATAGGCAAACTAGCAATATCATTATCAAATGTGCTGTTATCAATTGCGTTAAGCTCTAATAACTTCTTAACGTCTTTAATTTCTGTTAATGGTGCACGCTGAATATGGATGCTTTTAAAAATTTGCGCTGTTACTGCTTCGGCTTGACCATGCTTTTTTGCGATTAAGTAAGCAAAGCTTAAATTACTTTGCGCTTGTGGTGAAACGCCTCCCAAAAAGTTGACATGATTTTTTACAAATTCAGCCCCTTCAGGTAAGTTTTCTGCAATCCCTTTGGCTACCGGCTCAAATTTAAAACAATGTGGGCAATAGAAAGAGAAAAACTCGGTTACATTCGGGGTTTTACTTTTTTCAACATCAATTACAGTGTATTGATTACCCGCTTCAAAGTTAGCAGCTAATGCTGCAAAAGGTAAACATAGGATCAGTAAACTTAGTTTTAATTTTTTAAGCATGAATATCTCGTTATACTTCTTTTAAAATAAAAATATTATGGCAATAATTTTAACGGGGCTTCTTGCAAAGCTGCAAACTGCTCTTTAAGCGCTAAAATTTGTTGCTCCCAGTATTTGTCATCTGCAAACCATGAAAAGTTCCGTACAAAAGCAGGATCACTCCAACGTTTTGCAACCCAACCCATGTAATGAATCATACGCATGGCGCGAAGCGGTTCGATCAGCTTCAGTTGTGAGTGATCAAAATCACAAAACTCTTCATACGCATTCACTAAAGTGTCTAACTGTAACAGCTGTGTTTGTCGATCGCCACTGAGCATCATCCATAAATCTTGAATTGCAGGTCCTTGGCGGCTATCGTCTAAATCAACAAACATCAGCGCATCCCCAGCCCATAAAATATTACCAGCATGGCAGTCTCCGTGTAAGCGAATACTGTCTACATTTTTATATTGCAGCTGCGCTTGGGCAATGACTAAATCTAAAATAGTGTAAAAGGAAGTCTCTAATCCCATAGGGACTAACTTACTTTTTTGTAAATGAACTTTAGCTGTATCTAAATATTCATCACAGGTAATGGTCGGTCTTTGAGTAAAGGGTTTCGTTTTGGCTACTTGATGCATACGACCGATTAAACGCCCGAGCACATCGAGTTGATCTAAATTGTCCACCTCAAATAAACGCCCGCCTACACTTGGGAACAAAGTAAATAAATACCCTTGATGTTCAAACAAGCTTTGCCCATTGTGTTTTATTGGCGCCACCACCGGTACTTCAGCGGCGGCTAGCTCAAAAGCAAAGTCATGCTCTTCTTGAATTTGCGCTTTGCTCCAGCGCTCAGGGCGATAAAACTTAACGACGTAACGCTTTGCACCCTCGGCCACAAATTGATAGACCCGATTCTCGTAGCTATTTAGCGCTAACAACCCTGACTCAGCATAAATATCCACGCTTTCTATGGCATCCAAAATAAGATCTGGGGTTAAGTCAATAAAGCTAAATTTACTCATATACTTCTTATATAAAAAGAAAAGCGGGAATATCCCGCTTTTTTGTTAATAACAGTGCTCGTTTGCCTTTAATAAAGCGACTTATCGTGCTTTAAAAAAGTTGCTTGGCTGCGATATTTTATTATCGGGCTCGTTTATTGGCGACAACACAAAGTTAAACTCGGTCATTGGCGCTTTTAAATCATAAGGGTCCATTACCAGTGATAGCGGTACATTATGCGATTCACCAGCGTTTACTGTAAAGGTAGTATCACCTAAGTATTTATAATTATCTAACCCCGTTACATCAATAGAGAACGTTTGCTCGTACTGTGCCTTATTAATCACTTTTAAGGTGTAGGTGTTTTCAACTAAACCATTAAAATCGACACGATACAACTGGTTGCGGTCGCGAATAATATCAAAGTCCATGGTTTTACGCATGGCGATATTAGCAACCAGCGCACCGGTAAGTAAGATTAAAATAACACTGTAACCAATCAGCTTTGGACGCAGCGGATGGGTTTTATTCTCCGGTGTTTCTAAATTACGCTCGGTGGTGTAAGAGATAAGGCCCCGAGGGTAATTCATTTTATCCATTACGCCGTCACAGGCATCAATACAAGCACCACAATTTATACACTCATATTGCAGACCATTACGAATATCGATCCCGGTTGGGCAAACCTGCACACACAAGTTACAGTCAATACAGTCACCTAAACCCAACTCTTTTGGGTCTTGTTTACGCGAACGTGGCCCGCGGTTTTCACCACGCGCTTCATCGTAGCTTACAGTAAAGGTGTCTTTATCAAACATTGCTGACTGAAAACGTGAGTATGGGCATATATGTAAACACATAATTTCGCGCATCCAACCCGCATTACCATAAGTACAAATAGTAAATACAATAATACTAACTAAGGCATAACCGCCCACATTAAAGGTAACAAATTCAGGCAGTAGTTCGCGAATAGGCGTGAAGTAACCAACAAACGTTAACGCAGTATATAAAGAAAATAATACCCAACTAGTGTGCTTAGCTGTTTTACGCCAGAACTTGTCAAAATCCATCGGCCGTTGATCTAACTTTTTACGTTGGTTAGCGCTGCCCTCAAACTTTTCTTCAAACCAAATAAAAATGAAGGTCCATACTGTTTGCGGACATGTATAGCCACACCACACTCGACCATAAAAAGTGGTAACCAGAAATAAGGCAAACGCTGCTAGCATAAATATAAATGCAAGAATGGTGAAATCTTGTGGCCACAGGGTTAAGCCAAAAATATTAAATTTTTGCTCCATTAGCTCAAATAAAACAGCTTGTTGACCATTAAAGTTGATCCATGGCAATAACATAAACGCCAGCATGCCTAAAAAGCCAATACGTTGTCTTAGTAATTGATGGAGCCCTGAAACAGCACGCACATAAATACGGTTGCGTGGGTTAAATCTATCTTCTTGTCGGCTCAGATCGGGTTTTTGGATCTTAACCTCTGTTGGTATGTTTTTTACTTTAATTTGCTTATCCATTGAAGTTCCTCAACGCCGCTAGGAAATAAAAATTCAGCAATCTTTTTGTACTTTTCGCCTAAGTGTAGCAACTTACATGCTAAACATAATACGCTTTAGGTCGCACTTGTATACTTTCAGATATTTCAGAAATATCTAATTACTCCCCTTATTATACGCATATTGGCTAAAATTACTGACTAGATTGCTAATAATTTATTCAACTTGTGACTTGCTTTTAAGGTGTATTTTATTACACTTGCCGGCTACTAACGTGTTGTTTGGATCAAGGTTTGTGTATTTATGAAGAAATTTTTTATACTAGTGGTTGTGATCCTAGCATTTTTTACCATTGATCACCCCTTGGTAAAAGAGCCTCGTGAGCGCTTACTCGGTGATGGTATAGGCTTGTTAAGCAGCACAACTAAAGTTGATCGTTTTCCTGTCGCAACCATGACAAGAAACAAAATCAATAAACAGTTAGCACTTTCAAGATCCGAAGAAGACTATATTAATAAAACGTTTACCAATGATGAGTCAGTAAAGTTGTTTGAACTACGCTATTGTCGTCAAGGCGATCTAAACCTTTACTTTTATTCAGAACGTTTAACAACGGTATGTCGCATTATCAAAGAGTCATTAGCGCAATCGAGAGTGAAATAATGGATTTTTCTGGATTAAATAAAAAAGCAAGTAACTCATTTCACAAACATCGCACTATGCTTAAGCAGTTGGCACAAGGTAAAACACTTAAATGTGAGCATTGCCAGGGTGTATTAACGTTAAATTTAGCCACCAGCGAACCTGGTAAGGGAGTAATACAGTGCAAACAAGGTTGCACTGATATTGAATTAGAGATTGGCGCTTAAGGCTTTACCTACTTATTCATCCCACCCCTCATCGGTATACAAACCACTATTAAGCGCGACAATTTCTATAAGTTCAGCAAAACCTAACGCAAAGTCGCCCATTAATTCATACTGCTGCGCACACAAATGTAATTCATCGATATTATTTTGCTGTGCAATCTGTGCAATCGTTGGTTTATCTAATGCAAAAAAGCTAAGAGTCGCCTGTGCACTTTCAAGCGCTTGCTTGTATTGAATATCTAGTTGCTCACTCTGAAGTAACTTATGAGTATACGTTTGGCTTGCAGTTAAAAAACCTGCAGACCACTGCTGACAAAACTCAAGGTCAAACTCAGCGGGTAACTTATAACCAAGTTCAAATACTTGTTCACTTACTTGGTGATGTAATGCCATAAACAAAAACAACATGTCTTCATCAAGGTCATTCGCGGTATTAGGTAGAATTTGCTCTAACCATTGATGTACTTCTAATGGCTCAGGTGAACAAGTAGTGCCAAATAAGTAACCTTGGCTTTGAATAAGGCTCATAGCGCCAGGCTGGGTAGTTAAAAACTCGCTGAGCAGCTTGGCGTGCTGCTCAGTAAACTGAGGTATTTGCATTAAAACTCTTTTTTGTAAAATATTAAAATTTAAGTGGATACCGACCTTGGTTATCTGGTCTACCTAAAAACTTCACCGCGTCATGGACTTCTTTCGGTAAAGTGAGATCAGGTTTAACATATCCCGCTACTTTAAAATCAAAATTGGCTTTTAGTGTAGCATCAGCCTCTAACCCTAATCTATTATTTGGCTCGATAAGTATGGCTACATCGCCCGACTTACAACTTAGTTTACCGCTTAAATCGCCTATATTAAACCAGCCAGCTAGTCCTTGCACATCAATATCAGGGCTGGCTATTTCACCTTGTAATGATTGGCAATAAGGAGCGCCTGAAACATACTCATCGAGCTCTAAAATAACGCGTCCTTTAGCAGTAACCGGTAACGGTAAATCAATGCGCTGCATAGCGCGCTCAACCGTTGAACGCACTACAGTATCAGTTATTCTAAGTTCATCATTTGTGAGAGAATAACTAATATCTGCATACCCAGAAATGTCATCACGTTCGCGAGGATTACCAAAACGTAAGTTAGTATTCACTTGAGCTTTAAAGATTGACCAGCCTGATATATCCCAACGTACATTATTCAACTGTTCACCTTGAAAGCGAAGCTGCATTATTTGACCTTGCCATAGCGTACCAAAAGTTTGCCCTACCTCTAACTGCGCAGGTAAGTAAGGTTTAGCAAAATTTAAAGCCACTGCAGCGGGCAATTTAATAACGCTAAAAACAAGAAAGCTAATTACAAAAACGATGGATAAAATTATTATTTTTTTCATTAACTACTTCTCTAATACTAAACGGCTAACGCGTACATAACCGGATTTATCATCTTGGCTTAAATCTAAATTTTCTACGCTTAAACCATGCTGATTAACCAGCTCGTCAATCCATTGGATTAATTGATTAAACTCCACTGAGTCGAGTGTTAAACGAAGTGAATTATCATTTGGCTGCATTTTACTAATATTAATGCTGTAACGACCGCGCGTATTATTCACTATTTGGCTGAGGTTTTGATTGCTCACCGCTTGCGCTTTTCCTGCTGCTTTAAGTTTAACGATACTGTCGTCTACCCATGCTAGCAATTCTTGTTGTTTTATTTGTGATTGTTGCGCATTTTCTATTGCCGTATTTAAGGGTCTAAATATACCCATTACCAAAACAAAAATAATAAATACACCACCCGCAACCATTATTAACTGCTGCTCTTGCTCTTTTAATGAACCCCAATATTTCATGAACGGCTGTTTCATTGTGCACCTCGCAGTCTAATTTCGCCGACGATATAATCACCATCATTATTTAACGACCCCTGCTCAACAGTCACACCTTGCTGCTCAAGAATGGCTTTAACCTTACCAAAGGTTTGAAAGTCTTTTGCACGAGCACGAATACGTAATTCATTACGGCGCTTATCAAAACGTAAGGTTTGCGGTGTAAATTCGCTCACTTGTGAAAATACACTCACCAGCTTGCTGGTTAAATCTAAAAAGCCAGCATCGCTCGTACCTTGTACTTTATCCAGTGCTCCCTGTATTTGATTTTTAATTAAGTGAGGGCGCACCCGCGTGCCTGGAAAGGCTTTTTGAAATCGCTCTACTACTT
Source organism: Pseudoalteromonas sp. 2CM36K (assembly GCF_023161865.1). Lineage (NCBI taxonomy): Bacteria > Pseudomonadati > Pseudomonadota > Gammaproteobacteria > Alteromonadales > Pseudoalteromonadaceae > Pseudoalteromonas > Pseudoalteromonas sp. 2CM36K. Next base: position 14,046 of record NZ_JALNTK010000034.1, on the reverse strand, counting down.
GTGATTTAGCTACCTCAAGCTGCGAATTAAGCTGATGTAATTCAACCGCTTTAATAGCCACACTCGATAGCAAAGCAATAACACTAATTATGGTGGCACTTTTCCAGTAACCCCACCATAAAGCCGTTTTCTTTTTAATCGTGTAAGGCCCTTGACGCAAATTAAATTTAAGCTGATCTAACTGCTTAGCAAATAATGCTAACGGCAGCTCATAGTCACTGGTTTGCGGATGCAAGGTAAGCGTTTCGGGAAATTGCTCTGCAGGGCTGTAATGTTTTATATCAGGGTTACCTAAAGCCGTTAGATATTCCTTTAACCAGCTGCTTTCAACCGCACCGATATGCCAGTCACCTTTTTTAAATAGCCATTGCTTGTTGAGCTCAATTGCGGCTACACAAGGCTCTTCTGCACTGGGCAATAACAAGCCATCCGGCACTATTTTATGAGCAGTGAGCTGGTGTTGCTCAAACACCTCTAACCAGTGCTCAAACCAATCACGGTTCATTAGCGCAACCCTAATTGCATGCTGCTCCTCAACCATCGTTGGCTCCCCAAGCGCAATATAGATGTCGTCTATATCACAGGCAATATCCTCTTCGAGCATATAAGGGAGTGCTTGCTCTAGTTTACGGTTCCATTTAGTTGGCAGTATCACCGTTTTTAATTGCACTTGGTCGCATGGTAAAAGTACCACGAGCTCTCGGGTTGATGCTTTTTCAGTTAACTCACTTAACTGGCTGGCATTTTGTAACTCGCCACTGGCTATTATTTCTTGTTCTTGTGGTGAGTATATTAACCAGTTAAGTAAGTCTTGTTCGGTTTGACCCGTGCGGATCAACAGTATCTCTGTCACTGTACGCCTCCAAATTTTCGCGCCAGTATCGTTACCTCGCCATTGCTGGCATACAGTAATGTGGTCATCGAAAAACGCAAATCAACAAATTTTGCCTGCGTTTGTAATTTAAAATATTCACTTTTCACACTAAAAAGTTTTTCTACTGCTTTGATGTTTTTACCACCTTGTTGTAATACAGATTCAAAAAACTCTTCAATATTATCAAAACCATTTTCAGGACGCGCTGCAATTACCGCTTGAGCGCCTGAAACACTAAGTTCATCTATTAAGCCACTGAGTAATAATGCTTGCTCTTCAGTGATTGTATTAACATTGATTGAAAGTAATGTGCTACCTGGGATCACACAGACAAAAGGCAGCACTTTTTCCATAACCAAAGGATTAAACCCTTTAATTAAACGCAGTTCAGACACCGATGCAAATAAGCTATTAGCCGTCATATATGGAAACTGACGCGATAAATACTCGCCTTCTTCAGCTCCTGAGCGATAGGTTATACTGTTCTCATCAAGCCAATCAAACACACTGTCGGCCATCCCTTCTTCTGATTCATCACTGGGTAAATCTTCTATATTTTCTAATATGGCAAACAACGCTTTATGCGCAGGGTTCGTTTTATTAGTACTGTTTGGGTCGGGCTCAGCACCAAGCGCATTTAAGTTTAAACAAGCTTGTAAATCAGTTAACTGACCGCTTAACGTGCCGTTATCAACTGGATACTTAACATCACCTTGCTTTGCCCACGGCTGCGCTAAGGTGGTTTTTTCTGGATCGTCTTTTTTACTTTGAATTAAGCCTTTAATAGCTAATTCTTCAGCGCCGTAAGCATACCATTTAGCCTGTTGCTGACTTTGCAAGTTAGTACTTCTTTGTACCTGTAACATTAAGTTCGCACTCATTTCTACGGCTAAAATAGCAGCCAGCGCGACAATAAATAACACAATAACTAACGCCGCGCCGCGTGATGTTTTTTGATTCATCAAGGCGTTCCTCGGCCATTTGGTTGCGATTGGTTAGTACCATCATTAACCGGTTTTGGTAGCTCTTTACCGAGTCCTGGCACTAAAAAAACGCGCCTAATTGGTTCTGCGTTCATTTGCTTTAACGTTACAGCGACCGCTTTAGGTAACGCCTTAATTTGCCAGTTTTCTTGCCACTCTGCGTTACCATCTAAAAACTCAAATTTAAGCTCTTCTACGTCAGCTAAAACAACTTGGCTACGAGGCTCCATATTATCAAGTTGATCAACATAAATGCGATATACTCGTTCTAAGTTGTCATCAATTACTCGATAACCAACAGCTTGCAGCTCTGAGCGAGGAAGTAAATTAATGGGATTCATCCAACCATCACGCACAAAGGCAATGCCATCAAGCTGGCTTTCTAAAATGTAGCGCCCTGCAAGTAAGTAACTCTCTTGAAAATCCCCAGCTTCATTACGCACTTGGCGTTTAGTCATTTGGCTAAAGTCTTGATCCATTAGCCTGAAGGCTGTTTGTAACCCATTTAGCTCAGCAATTTTTTCATCTGATGCTTCTTTGGCACGCGTGGTGGTATCAAGTATTTGGTGGGTGGCCATAATAACAAACGCCAACACCCCTAGTGCCACCATCACTTCTAATAATGTAAAACCGCGCTGCTTCACTTATGGCTTACCTTTATTTAAGTAAGTACTTAACTCATAAATTGAATTTTCATACTTATCATCTGTAAACACATTAATAGTGACCTTTACAAAGCTCTTATCAGCAGTGGGCACAACATCTTGGCGCCAAAACCATGCAATCCCCGCCATCATCTCAGTGCCGCGGGTACCATTTTTACCTTGCCATTTTTCGCCTTTCGTTCGTTGTTCTACCAATACATTCTCGGCTACCCATGAGCCATACGTTTGCTCTTCAATACTCGATAAGTGATGAATATGCTCACCAGTTGCTTGCATTGCAGCAATACCCGCCATAGCACAAATACTTAGCGCAACTAAGACTTCTAATAAGGTAAAACCTTGGTATTTTTTCATTATTGGGGCTCTCGACGAAAATCAACTGGCGCTGCAAATTTACCTTCAATAAAATATACCGGCTCCGCCTGATCTTTTAACTCAAGCATAAGCTGAAATGCACTTACATCAGCAGAGGATAAAAGAAGTACTTGAGGAACTTTTAATTTTTTAAGTTCTAATAAACTATCTTCATTATCGCCACTCATTAACTCACGCCAGTTAGACTGCTCTAATAAGTTATCTTGTGCCCAAGGTAGGTCTTCTAGATTAAGTGTTACTTTAAATTGCTGGTCAAACTCAATTGGTTTAAATAACTCTTCCCGCTCAAAGCTGGTCCACTTTTCGCCATCAAACACTAAAAACTCAAGCGTATTTTGATCAACTAATAAACCTAACTCTACCTGATTAAGTACGGCAAATTCCGATGCGGCATTAATGGTGGTATGCAGCCTACTTGCTTGCTTATCTAGCTCTTCCTCTGCGCCGCCATCTAAGCTGTATACCACCATTTTGGTGGCAAAGGCGATGATCACCAATACCACTAAAATTTCTATTAAACTAAAACCATATTGCTTCGCACTCAGGTGCTTAAGGTTTACCCGCATGGTAAACCCCAATCAACTAAGTTTAAGCGTATGATTAAGTTAATGCCCATTACTGCTTATCTTCACCCCAGTTACCAATATCATCCTCAGTAGCCGGTTCGCCATCAGGCCCCATTGAAAAAATATCAATTTTACCTACTTCACCTGGGTAAATAAGTTGGTAAGGGTTGCCCCATGGATCTTCTGGCAATTTACTAATAAAACCGCCATCAGGAAAACGCTTTGGGATAGGCTCAATGCTGGTTTTAGTTACCAACGCCTCAAGCCCTTGCTCTGTACTCGGGTAGCTTTTATTTTTTAACTTGTAAAGGCTAACGGCATCTTCTAACTGCTGAATATCTAAATGCGCTTTATCAATAGCCGCTTCTTCTTGCTGACCCATAATATTAGGTGCCACAATCGACATGATCATCCCGATGATAACCAATACCACCATCACTTCTAATAAAGAAAAACCTGATTGTTTATTCACGTTATTACCTCGTTATTCTAAAAACACTAAACAAAAATGATTTAATTAAATCATTAATATAAAAAATAATTAAAGGCCAACAGCCTTATTCATTGCCATAATTGGCTGCAAAATTGCCATTACTATAAACAGTACAATGACTGCCATAGAGGCAATCATTGCGGGTTCTAATAATTTTAATGACACATTGACCATACTTTCAAACTCGCGATCTTGATTATTAGCGGCTCGCTCTAACATTTGCTCAAGTTCACCAGACTTTTCACCACTGGCTATCATATGTAGCATCATTGGTGGAAACAACTTAGTTTGCTGTAGTGAAGCACGAAGACTCGCCCCTTCACTTACTCTTTCTGCGGCATCAGCCACAGCTTGTTTGATTTTTTCGTTAACTAATACCCCACCAGAAATACGCATTCCTTCTAGTAGCGGTACTGAACTTGACGATAAAATACTTAAAGTACGAGCAAAGCGCGCTGTGTTAATCCCTCTAGCAACTTTACCTATGCCTGGCATATGTAATACTTTTGCATCCCACCAAAACCGTACCTTAGGTTTTTTAAGCGCATACTTGATTCCAACCGCGGTAGCGGTGATCACCAGTAAACTTATAAACCAGTAATTTTGCACAAAATGACTACCCGCCATAACCCACTCGGTAGTCCAAGGTAAAACTTGTTTGGTTTTTTCGAACGTTTTTAATATTTTAGGTACTACGGTACCTAATAACACCGAAACAATACCAATAGCAAACACCACCAAAATAATCGGATACACCATAGCCTGCGTAATTTGACTGCGCATATGTTGGCGCTGCTCGGTATAATCAGCTAGCCTGTTGAGCACTTGATCTAAGTGACCTGACTTTTCACCTGCCGCCACCATAGCGCGGTATAAATCGTCAAATACATGCGGAAACTCACTCATCCCATCAGCCAGGGTATAACCTTCCACTACTTTAGAGCGCACCGACATTAACATACGTTTTAAGCGTGGTTTTTCACACTGCTCAGCAACCGCCATTACCGCCCCTTCTACAGGAAGGGCAGACTGAATTAAGGTTGCAAGTTGACGTGTAATCAAAGCGAGATCGGCAGTTGATATGGTTGGTTTAAATAAAGAACCGAGTAAAGGTACTTTTTGACCTTTAACTTGTTTGTCATCTTGCGCAGCAGGCACCACCTCAAGTGGTGTAAGCTTTTGATCGCGCAGAAGCTGACGAACTTGCTTAGCTGTATCGGCTTCTAAAATACCTTTTTTTTCTTTTCCCCGGCCATCTAATGCGCGGTATTCAAACGCTGCCATAGTTAGCCTTCCTCACGCGTTACGCGCAGCACTTCTTCAAGCGTTGTTTTACCTGCAAGCACACGGCTGCAGCCATCTTGACGAATGCTTGGGCTGTGCTTACGAATGTATTTCTCTACGCTTTGCTCACCTTTACCGCTGTGGATCATTTCACGAATGGTTTCGTCGACGACTAATAACTCGTGAATACCAGTACGACCTCGGTAGCCATTAAAGTTACACTCTTCACATCCTACCGCGCGGTAAATCGTCGGAGCATTGTCAAACGGTACGCCGAGTAATTCACATTCACGCTCATCTGCAACGTGACCTTCTTTACAGCTATTACATAAAGTACGTACCAAGCGCTGGGATAATACCCCTAGTAATGAAGACGATAATAAAAACGGCTCAACGCCCATATCTTCCATACGAGTGATTGCGCCTGAGGCGGTATTAGTATGTAACGTAGACATAACTAAGTGGCCAGTAAGTGATGCTTGTACACCAATTTGGGCTGTTTCTAAATCTCGTATTTCACCGACCATAACTACATCAGGATCTTGACGTAAAATAGCGCGCAGACCACGGGCAAAAGTCATATCAACCTTGGTATTAACCTGTGTTTGGCCAATGCCAGGAATTTCGTACTCGATTGGATCTTCAACCGTTAAAATATTGCGATCCCGCGAGTTAATTTGGCTCATACCTGCATATAGCGTGGTACTTTTACCAGAGCCTGTAGGGCCTGTTACTAAAATTATACCGTGAGGCTTGCTAATTAAGTCGGCAAACAGCTCTCGGTTTCGAGCTGTCATACCTAAGTCTTCTAGGTTTAAACGTGCATTGTTTTTATCAAGCAAACGCAGTACCACTCGCTCACCAAAGCTCGATGGCATAGTCGACACACGCACATCTACAGCGCGCCCAGCGATACGTAAACTAATACGGCCATCTTGCGGTATGCGTTTTTCTGCAATATCGAGTTTGGCCATTACTTTAATACGCGATACCAACAAAGAGGCTAATTTACGATTAGGCTTTAGAACTTCTTTAAGTACCCCATCCACCCGAAAACGAATAACCAGCTCTTGCTCAAACGTTTCAATGTGGATATCAGAGGCGCCTTCTTTAATTGCCTCACTGAGCATGGCATTAATCAGCTTTATAATAGGTGCATCGTCGTCACCGGCAAGCAAGTCTTCTGTTTGAGGGAGCTCATCAGCTAGTGAGAATAAATCAACCTCATTACCAATATCTTCCATCATTTGCTGAGTTTCTGAGCTGTCACGTTGATACGATGCTTCTAGTAATAGCTCAAACTTATCATCTTCTAGTTGCTCAAGTGTAAAGCCATGTCCTGCAATACGACGCACTTCTAATAATACATCAACATCAAGCTCGCCACGGTAGTAAACAACTCGGTTATCCTTATGTTTACTAAGTAACGCACCCACTCGTCTGGCATATGAAAACGGCAAACGTTTTGCAGGCAGTTCAATTAAGTCATCTTGAGCAAGCTGTTCATCATTACTGTGAGTAATTGGATGAACAACATCTTGATTAATATCTTCTATCGCATTAGTCATCATTACGCTCTTGTGCATTTTGTTTGCGTAAATGCTCTTCATACGTTGGTGGTAACAACAATTCGTCATTCCACTCAGGTAAAATAGGTGTGTCTGACATTGGCATTAAATTAATACCATCTTCACGTTTTTTAAATTGTTCACCGCGAATAAAGTTATATTTATTAAAGCTAAGTTTATTCATACTAACGCCATCGCGAATAATGGTCGGTCTTATAAATACAATAAGATTACGCTTACGCTTTGTTGTATTAGTTGACTTAAATAAGTGCCCTAAAATAGGGATGTCGCCTAGTAATGGCACTTTTGACACGCTTTCTTGTACATCTTCATCTATCAAGCCGCCTAATACCACCATGCCGCCATCATCTGCCATTACGGTTGTTTTAATTGCGCGCTTATTGACTGAAATATCAACTGCCGTTGCACCACTTACACTAGAAACTTCTTGCTCAATGGTTAATTGCACTGCAGAACCATCGTTAATTTGTGGTGTCACTTTAAGTTTTATACCCACTTCTTGACGCTCAACCGTTTGAAATGGATTTTCATTGTTACTACCGGTTTGTGAACCGGTAATAATAGGCACTTCTTGACCAACTAAAATAGACGCCTCTTCGTTATCCATAGTGGTAATAGATGGAGTCGCTAGAATATTAGAATTAGTATCGGTTGAAACCGCTTGAACAATTGCGCCCCAGTCATTTTTAATTACCCCCATAGCTAACCCATTAATACCACCAAGTAATGACGCAAGCGGGCCGTAGTCGCCTTCTTTTGTCTCTTCGTAAGGTGTTGCATTTCCTGATTCGCTACCAGTGACCACTTTTGTCACCGTTTTATCACGGGCTTGCTCAGCCGCTACGGCTAAAGAGCCAACAGGTACTGTTGTACCGTTGTTAAATTGCAGCATGCCGCCTTCTTCTGAAATCCATTGCAGGCCAAAGTTAACGCCATCGCCTTCCATTACTTCAATAATAATGGCTTCCACTAGTACTTGTGCGCGGCGAATATCTAAGCGCGCAATAACAGATTCTAGTGAACGCATCGTATCTGGCTGAGCGGTAATAACTAATGAATTAGAATCTGGATGAGCTTCAATGCTAGTGTCGTTCTTATTGCTACTGCGAGTTTTGGTTGCCCCACCTTTTGAATCCTCTGCCAGCGATTTGCTCACACCTTGGAGTACTTTTACTAAATCTTCGGCCTTTGCGTAATTGAGGTAAAACACTTTGGTATTACCTTGGCTTTCCAGTTCACCATCTAAACGTTTAATGAGCTCAATGGCACGTGTGCGTGCTTGGCCTTCACCACTGACAATCACACTATTAGTACGACCATCAGCTACGACTTTAGGAATTAAAAACTCAGGTACGCTACCCTTGCCACTATCTTTATAAATATTCTCTACTACAGAGACAACATCATCAGCTGTTGCGAACTTGAGCTTAACGATATCGACTCGCTTATCACCCGCTTGATCAACAGAGCGAATAATTTCTACTAAGCGGTTAACCGAGGCTGCATGACCAGTTAGCATCATGACGTTGGCCGCATTAAAGTTAGCAACGTGACCACCGTCTTTTTGGTCGCTAAATTGGCGAACTAAAGGACCTAATTCTTGTACGCTTACATTTTTAACTCGCACAACCCGTGTAATCATCATATCGCCAAGCGCTTGGCTATCAGCAGTAATTAATGGCACGTTTGATTTTTTAGCATCTGAGCTTTTTTCTATTTTGATTATGTTGTTATCCATTTCAACGGCTGAATAACCGTAAACTTCTAAAACATTTAAAAAGAACTGATAGTAAAGCGCCTCATCCATTAATTCATAACTACGTACATTTACTTTGCCACGCACGTTAGGATCAATAATGATGGTTTTATTAAGGTTTTTGCCAACAATATTAATAAACTCATTAATATCTGTGCCCTTAAAGTTAGCAGCATATTCAACAGCAGCAACCGACATAGAAAGACTTGCCGCTAAAAAAAGTGCTGCATACTTAGCTAACCCTTTTTTAATTTTTTTGAGGTGTAGCACCTGAACCATTATGTTAAAACTCCAAAGCTAAGTTATTGCAGACTAAATAGTACATCTATTTGCTCACCATCACGCTCTATTGTGATAGTTGCATCTGTACTGTTTCGCAGCTCATTCATTGCTGCCATTGCCTGTTTTAAATCTGTTAATTGATAACCGTTAATTGCCACGGCTAAATCGTTATTTTGTAATCCCATTTGTTTAAATAGTTCGGGCTCTTTACCTGGACTCAAACGATAACCTATAAGTTCACCATCATTCATCGCTTGAGAAACACGTATATAATCAAATAGCTTGCCAGGTTCTTCTAAAAGCTCTTCGCGAGTTTCTATTAATGCTTCTTTCACCTCAAGGTTGGCAGTGGCATCAATTTGTTCATCGCTTTGTGCTGAAGGCGCTAAAGGCCCCATTTCAGACTCATCTCGCGCAGCGAGTACCGGCATAGACACTGTTTTGGTAAAGTCGAGTCCATCAAGCATTAAGGTTTCAAAGCGACCACTTACATCTAGAATCACACGATCTGGGAGTATTTGCGATACTTTTGCACGTGTACCTTGCACCACATCCTCTACTAAATAACTCGTCTGGCGACCTTGCGACTCAATAATAGCCATTCCCGCCTTATCATCATTACTAACAGCAACGATACCGGTTAAATTAATACTAAGACGCGTTTCAGGGGCATTATTAATGACTTTAGTTTGCGAAGCAGTATTGGTGTTTTTTGTTACATTTACTTTACCAAATAAAAATTGCTCAATGATCGAATCTACAGACTGGTTATTGCCACCCACAGCTTGGTTAGAATAGCTGATAGGGGCAAGAGGAGATGTTACTGGCTGCGGCCATAATAGCCACATCAGTTTTGATAATAAAAATGCAATATAAACAACAACTAAAACCATAACCATTGCGCTTAATTTCGCATGCGGTAAACGGTTTAATAACTGCTTAAATTGTTGAACGTGCTGTTCCATAGGTAGTGTTCTTATTTTAATTTATAACGAAATCACTCAGCCATAGTACCTTTTCATTTTTCATTCAACAAGCACGCTAATATTAAACTTTGTAAACAGATTAATTTATTTATCGTATCAGCTATCAAGCAATAGCTACATGCGGTAACGGTTTCGTGATAATTTACCTAGGCAGTAAATTTACTAGGGATGTTTTATGACAAAGAAAACTAAACTCAATGACAGCTCAGAAAACGCTGACGCACTTAAAGTGAGGTTGGACAAATGGTTATGGGCGGCTCGATTTTATAAAACGCGTGCAATAGCTCGAGAAATGGTACAAGGCGGCAAAGTACATTATAATGGGCAACGCAGTAAGGCTAGTAAAATTGTAGAAATTGGCGCAGTTATAAAGCTAGCTCAAGGCGTTGATGAAAAAACCATCACAGTATTAAATATACTTGAAAAGCGCCAAAGCGCCCCCATTGCACAGACCATGTATCAAGAATCTGATGCTAGTATTGCTAAGCGTGAAGAAAATAGTATTGCACGCAAAAATAACAGTTTCTTTGCTCCTCATCCGGATAAAAAACCAGATAAAAAGCAAAGGCGCGAACTTTTAAAAATGAAATCAAGTTAGGTATAGCCGCTCATGCAACAAGATTTACTTCACCGCTATTTATTTGACAACCTCGATGTTCGTGGCGAACTCGTACAAATAGACAACGCTTACAATGAAATGATTGCGAAACACAATTATCCAGAGCCCGTTAAAGCATTATTAGGTGAGCTGCTTGTTGCAACCTGTTTATTAACAGCAACGTTAAAGTTTGAAGGCGAAATTGCAGTTCAACTACAAGGTGATGGCCCCGTAAAATATGCGGTGATCAATGGTGATGATCAACAAAATATGCGTGGTATTGCGCGATTACAACATGAAGTTACTGGCTCAACGGTAAAAGAGCTCATTGGCCAAGGCTACATGGTTATCACGATTACTCCAACTCAAGGTGAGCGTTACCAAGGTATAGTACCTTTAGAGCATGATACATTAAGTGAATGTATAGAAAGCTATTTTGAGCAGTCTGAGCAATTAAAGACGCGCCTTTGGTTTGCAACCGATACTGAAGAAGGCTGCGCCAAAGCATGTGGGCTATTTTTACAAGTGCTACCTGTAGATAAACAAAAATCGATTGAAGATTTTGCTCACTTAGAAGCACTCAGCAATACTATTAAAGATGAGGAGCTACTAGAGCTTGATGCCAATACTATTCTAACGCGCCTTTATCATGAAGATAACCCACGCGTATTTGACCCTCAACCAATTCAATTTAAATGTGGCTGTAATCGCGAAAAAACGATGACAGCTTTAGTTAATGTTGGTCAACAAACGCTTTTGGATGATGTCGAAAAAAATGGTGAGATTAAAATTAGCTGTCATTACTGTTTAAAAGATTATGTATTTAACGAACAAGATATAAAAAGTATATTTAATTAATCTAGCTTTTAAAACACACTATAAAATAGCCATAATTTTTTATGGCTTTTTTGTGCCCAAAAAATGACACCGGTATCACAAGCTGAGCATTTTTCATGACACCGGTATCATTGAAATTATTCATGTTTTTTCCTTAATTTATATGTTTTTACGGCGTTTATAAGCTCGAATATCCTTAATCCATCTGTTACTATATTTGCAGCTTAAAGGTTACTAAGACCCAGAGCTATCCCGTTCAATCTCACACAATTTAGGTATAAACATGACTTCAAGCGCTACCCGTTTTGTCGATCTAACTGCAGCTGAACTTGTCGAACACGCTATCAGCCGTGGCGAAGGGACTTTAGCCGCCAATGGTGCTTTTGTAGCTAACACTGGTCGTCGTACCGGTCGTTCTCCAAAAGATCGTTTTATTGTTCAAGAATCAAGTACTGAAAATGAAATCCAATGGGGTAATGTAAATCGCCCATTCGATGCAGATAAGTTTGACGCCTTATGGGCACGTGTAGAAGCACATGTGCAAAGCAACGACCACTTTATCTCTCACCTTGAAGTAGGCGCTGATCCAGAGCACTACCTTCCAGTGGTTGTAACAACAGAAACTGCTTGGCACCATATCTTCGCTAAAAATATGTTCATCCAACCACAATCATACAACAAAGCCGACTTTCCTCAGTGGCAAGTAATGAACGTACCTTCGTTTGTATGTGATCCAGAGCGCGATGGTACCAATAGCGATGGCACAGTTATTATTAACTTTGCACAACGTAAAGTGTTACTTGCTGGCATGCGCTACGCGGGTGAAATGAAAAAATCGATGTTCTCTGTGCAAAACTTCCTACTACCAGCGAAAGGTGTATTACCAATGCACTGTTCTGCTAACGTAGGTGAAGCAGGCGATACCGCATTATTCTTTGGTTTATCTGGTACAGGTAAAACAACATTATCAGCAGATCCAACTCGCTTCTTAATCGGTGATGACGAGCACGGCTGGGCACCAGGTAGTGTATTTAATATCGAAGGTGGTTGTTACGCTAAATGTATCGACCTTTCTCAGAAAAACGAACCTGTTATCTGGGATGCTATTCGATTCGGTACAATTTTAGAGAATGTGGTACTTGATGAAAACCGTGTTCCTGATTTCAACGATACCAGCCTAACTCAAAATAGCCGTGCAGCTTACCCACTAGAGCACGTTGAAAAACGTAAAGTTGAAAACCGCGCAGGTGAACCTAAGGCTGTTGTTTTTCTAACATGTGATGTGAGTGGTGTACTACCGCCGGTATCTGTACTAACCGAAGAAGCTGCAGCATTTCACTTCCTAAGTGGCTACACAGCAAAAGTAGGCTCTACAGAAATTGGTTCTACTAGCGATATTGAATCAACATTCTCAACCTGTTTTGGTGCTCCTTTCTTCCCACGCCCTGCAGGTGTATACGCAGAGCTTCTAATGAAGCGTGTACGTGAATTCGGCGCTAAAGTTTACCTTGTCAACACAGGATGGACAGGTGGCCCTTACGGTACTGGTAAGCGCTTTGATATCCCAACAACACGAGCTGTTGTGGATGCAATCGTATCTGGAAAATTAGCCGGTGTAGAAACCCAACACATTGACGTGCTAAACCTAGACGTACCAGTTGCAGTACCGGGCGTAGATAGCAAGCTTCTTAACCCAATCAATACCTGGGAAGACAAAGCTAAATACGCAGAGTATGCGGCTAAGCTAGCATCTGATTTCACAGAAAATTTTGCTAAATACGACGTATCTGACGAAATTAAAAACGCAGGCCCTAAAGTTTAATAATCACCTTTAGCCTGATAATTAAAACGCCAACCTTGAGTTGGCGTTTTTGATCCTATCTATTTTACTTCAGCAACGTAGTTACTTTAATAATTGCTGATAAGCCACCTATTAGCTAAAACGTTTCCCTATGTTTTGTGCATTTCTTAATAAAGGCTCACCGAGTGCCTATTAAGCTTTAAAGTAGCAGTTACTAGTTTGTATATCTCAAATTAAACGCTATTAAACTATGTCACATTAGTACAGTTACGGGTTGTCATCAGCAATGAAACAATACTGTAGGGTATATCTGTCCAATACCTCACTCTTTACCCTGTTAGAGCACATCAAACAACACTAGCTATTACTGGTAAACTCCTACGATCACAAGAAGGCTCAAGTCATTCGAGTCTTGCTTGCTTTTGGAGTGAGTGTGCTACTTCGTAGTGACCACGCAGTAAAATATCGTAGTGCCTACAGCGCTAGAGAGCCACATAGCAAGGTACATTTAATGTTTTTAATGGAATGCGTTGGCTCTGAGGTTAACGCTGTGCAGCTGATAGCTGACGGCTGACGGCTGACGGCTGACGGCTGACGGCTAATACTTTCACTTTCCTGCAGACGTAAAAAAGCCCGACTCTTTCGAATCGGGCTTTCTTGTATTTGAAGCATGGTAATGTCGTAGTGCCCACAGCGATGGAAAGCCACATAACAAATGGGATACTCTCTATGCGTCGGGAGTCGCTTCGCTCGCCCAACCTGCGCGATAGGTGCTGGGTGAGTGTGTGCTTTTCACTTTCCTGCAGACGTAAAAAAGCCCGACTCTTTCGAATCGGGCTTTCTTGTATTTGGAGCCTGGTAATGTCCTACTTTCACATAACAAATGCTACACTATCATCGGCGCTGTTTCGTTTCACTACTGAGTTCGGCATGGGGTCAGGTGGGTCCAAAACGCTA
>NZ_JALNTK010000033.1:0-26681 GCF_023161865.1 Pseudoalteromonas sp. 2CM36K | reverse complement strand
GCAGGAAAGTAAAAACGCAGGTGAAAGGTAAAAGGCATCAGGTAAAAGGAAAATAATAAGCGCCTAATGCCGACTCTCTATATTTGCTATGTGGCTCTCTACCGCTGTGGGCACCACGACACTACCAGGCTCCAAATAAGAGAAACCCGTTACAGTAATGTAGCGGGTTTTTTGCTGTTTGGGATGTAATAAAAATAGCCAAGAGCCCATGCCGAACTCAGTAGTGAAACGAAACAGCTCGAAGGCGAGCCCCGACCAATGATAGTATCCCATTTGCTATGTGGCTCTCTACCGCTGTGGGCACCACGACATCACCAGGCTCCAAATTGAGAAAGCCCGACTAGCAATAGTCGGGCTTTTTTACATCTGGGATAAAGTAAAAATGCAGGTGCAAGATAAAAGGTAACAGGTTAAAGGAAGAGAATTGATCAGGGTCTAGTGCCTACTCCATGCATCGGTTATACATTCTCTATCGTTGTCGGCACCATGATATTCTACTGCGTTGTCGCTACGAAGTAGCGCACCGACTCCAAATACAAGAAAGTTCGACTTAACCAGCAGCTTTAGTGACTGTAAAAATATAATTTTGCTTTGTTAGTGGCTTTGATTTAGGATCAAAACAGTTTAAAACCAAGAATGATTTGCCTGTGTATAGATTATTAATTAGCGCCTTATCCATTTTCTTTTGTGTTTCTGTATCTGCAGTTGAAGTAACTGATCTATATCAAGATATTTTGGTCGTAGAAGATAAATCTCGTGATGCGCGTTTAGACGCTAGTCGCAAAGCGCTTCTTAACGTACTAGTAAAAGTGAGTGGTGATAAAAGTGCAGATGAAAATCAGATAGCACAGCAACGCACCAAAGATATATCTGATTATATGCTGAAATTTGAATATGATGAGCGTATCCCCGGAGAGCTTAAATTATTAGTTAAGTTTGAAGCACGAAAAATCGATGCACTAATCAAAGAGCTTAATTTGCCATTATGGGGAATGCAACGACCACTGGTTGCAATTTGGTTAGGGATTGAAGATAACAGGCAACGAGAGCTAGTAACTCAAGAAAGTTACCCACAGTTAGAGCAGCTCATTTATGATAAGGCAAGCCGTCGTGGATTACCTGTCGTTGTACCTTTGCTTGATTTACAAGATAGACGCCTTGTTGGTGTCCCTGAGGTTTGGGGGAACTTTTCTGAACCAGTAGAAGAGGCATCTAAACGTTACAGTGCTGAGCGCAGTATTACTGCTAGAATGTATCAAGAGTTTAACTCCGATAATTGGGTATTAGATTGGCGTTTTACTAATGACGAAATGTTTGAATCTAACCGAATTATTGGCTATAGACAGCAAATCGTTGCGCAAATGATTGATGATTTAGCGCAAGGTTTAGCTGGCGAATATGCGATCGATCCGAATGCGTATTATGAGCAACGTACTGCCAATTTGACCTTAAAAGGGACAGATAATTTTGTGGATATAGAGTTGGCAAAGCGCCGTCTACTCAACTTAAGTGTTGTCACCCAAGCGGTTATTATACGTAAAACTCCCGATTCTGTTGAATTTAAGCTAGATCATACCGGCACTGTAAACGATCTTAAAAAAGCCCTTGGTCTTGATAATGCCTTTAAAGATTACGTCGACCCCCGTGCTTTTTATCACATAGTTGATAAGCAAAGCCTAGAGTATCAATGGGTTGAAAACTAATGCTAACTCAAGAGCCAATGCAAATGGCGCTACCGGTTACTTTACCGGATGATGAAACATTTGCCTCTTATTTTGGGGGAGAAGACTCATTAGAGGTTAACCACCTTAAAGATAGCTTTTCTAAGCTATCTCAAGCTTTTCAGTATACTTATTTGTGTGGCTTAGGAGACTCAGGTAAATCCCATTTGTTATACGCCACCTGTATTCAAGCCCAGGAGCGCGGCTTATCGAATATGCTGCTATCAATGCGAGAAGTTCTACATTTTGGCCCGATGGTTTTAGATGGTCTTGAGGCGCTAGATGTATTATGTATTGATGATGTTCACTTAGTGGCGGGTAATGATGCATGGGAAAAAGCGTTATTTAATTTCTTCAACCGCTTTAATGAGCCTAATAAAATGCTGGTAGTAACTGCTGATTTACTGCCAAATATGCTTAATATTAGCTTGCCCGATTTAGAATCACGCTTGAAGTGGGGTACCACCTTTCAAATTCGCTCCATGAGTGATGATGATAAAGCACAAGCGCTAGTAAAGCGGGCAAACATGCGCGGTCTTGAACTGAGTGACGAATGCGCGCGGTTTTTATTAACCCGTTTAAGTCGTGATATGCGCGCATTATTGGATGTATTAGACAAATTAGATCACGC
Source organism: Pseudoalteromonas sp. 2CM36K (assembly GCF_023161865.1). Lineage (NCBI taxonomy): Bacteria > Pseudomonadati > Pseudomonadota > Gammaproteobacteria > Alteromonadales > Pseudoalteromonadaceae > Pseudoalteromonas > Pseudoalteromonas sp. 2CM36K. Next base: position 24,329 of record NZ_JALNTK010000033.1, on the reverse strand, counting down.
ATCCATGGCTGCACAGCGAAAATTAACTATTCCTTTCATAAAATCAACGCTAAAGCTGTAGTAGGTCTAGAATCTAGACCCCGCTTTCAGTTATCATTAGCTAACTAAATTGTAATCACCTTCTTTGAAAGATCAGGTATCGAATGAACTTAGAAAATATATTAGCGCAAGCACTTGAGGCAGTTGCCAGTGCCAGTGAAATCGCGCAACTAGAAGAGATCAGGGTTAACTACCTTGGTAAAAAAGGCGAGATCACCAGCTTACTTAAAACACTGGGTAAAATTGCTCCTGAAGAACGCAAAGAAGCAGGCCAGGTAATCAATCAAGCTAAGCAAGATGTGCAAAGCGCAATTAATGACAAGCGTGAGCTGTTAGCGAGTAAAGCACTAGAAGAAAAACTAGCTGCTGAAACTATCGATGTAACTTTACCAGGGCGCGTTATGCCTTCTGGTGGCCTTCACCCAGTAACACGTACAATTGAGCGTATTGAAAGCTTTTTTGGTGAACTAGGCTTTGAAGTTAAATCAGGCCCTGAAGTTGAAGATGATTTTCATAACTTTGATGCGCTAAATATTCCTGAGCACCATCCTGCTCGCGCCGACCACGATACCTTTTACTTTAATCCTAAGTTGGTGTTGCGTACTCAAACTAGTGGTGTGCAAATTCGTACCATGGAAACAGAGCAGCCGCCGCTTCGTATAATTTCACCAGGGCGTGTATATCGTAATGACTACGACCAAACACATACACCTATGTTCCATCAGGTGGAAGGTTTAATGGTCGACACGGACGTTAGCTTTACTGAGCTCAAAGGTATTTTACATGACTTCTTACGTAACTTTTTTGAAGAAGATATGGAAATTCGTTTCCGTCCTTCATTCTTCCCATTTACAGAGCCCTCAGCCGAAGTTGATGTAATGGGTAAAGATGGTAAATGGTTAGAAGTATTAGGCTGTGGCATGGTTCACCCTAACGTACTTAAGTCTGTTGGTATCGATCCTGAAAAATACACCGGTTTTGCTTTTGGTATGGGTGTAGAGCGCTTAACTATGTTGCGTTACGGCGTAAACGATTTACGTGCGTTTTTCGAAAACGACTTAAAATTCCTAAACCAGTTCCGTTAAGAGTGAAGAAATAAAATGAAATTTAGTGAAAAGTGGTTAAGAGAGTGGGTAAATCCTGCAATTGATACGCAAGCTCTTTCGGAACAGCTTTCAATGGCTGGTTTAGAAGTAGATGGCGTAGAGCCGGCAGCAGCCAAATTTAATGGTGTTGTTGTAGGTGAGGTGGTTGAATGTGGACAGCACCCTGATGCAGATAAACTACGTGTAACAAAAATTAATGTTGGTGGTGATGAACTGCTTGATATTGTTTGTGGTGCACCAAATTGCCGCCAAGGTATTAAAGTTGCTGTTGCCACTGTTGGTGCAGTATTACCAGGTGATTTTAAAATTAAAAAGGCCAAACTTCGTGGTCAACCATCACACGGCATGTTGTGTGCGTTTGATGAGCTAGACATTAGCGAAGAAGGCGATGGCATTATGGAATTGCCGCTTGACGCGCCGATTGGCACAGATTTACGCGAATACTTAGGGTTAGATGACAACATCATAGATGTAGATTTAACCCCTAACCGTGGTGACTGTTTAGGTATTAAAGGCCTTGCTCGTGAAGTTGGCGTACTGAACAGCATTGATGTTAATACATTAAGTATTCCAGCGGTAGCACCGACAATTGAAGATAAAGTATCAATAGAGTTGGTTAACGATGAAGCTTGTCCTCGTTATTTAGGGCGTGTTATCAAAGGCATTAACCTTAATACTGAAACACCTCTATGGATGGTTGAAAAGCTACGCCGTAGTGGTGTGCGTTCAATCGACCCGGTAGTTGATGTGACTAACTTTGTGTTATTAGAGCTTGGTCACCCAATGCATGCATTTGATTTAAATGCTATTGAGGGTGGAATTAAAGTACGTAGTGCAAACGCAGGTGAAGAATTAGTTTTACTTGATGGTAACACTGCTAAATTAAATGAATCGACATTAGTGATTGCCGATCATCATAAAGCGCTAGCCATTGCTGGTATTTTTGGCGGTAAGCAATCGGGTGTTACTGAAAAAACAGCAGATATTTTACTAGAAAGCGCATTCTTCAACCCAGTGGCTATTGCAGGACAAGCACGCAGCTATGGTTTGCACACTGATGCATCTCATCGCTATGAGCGTGGGGTCGACTTTGCACTACAACACGATGCCATGGAGCGCGCTACAGCGTTACTTCTGGAGATTGTAGGTGGTAACGCAGGTCCAATCGTTGAAGCGGTTGCTGCTGATAAGTTACCAAAAGTAACTGAAGTGCGTTTACGTCGTTCACGTTTAGACCGTGTTATTGGTCATCACATTGACGATGCTAAAGTAACCGATATTCTTACGCGTTTAGGTCTTGATGTTAAATTTGATAATGATAGCTGGAGCGCTGATGTACCAAGCTACCGTTTTGATATTCGTATTGAAGAAGATTTAATTGAAGAAGTAGCACGTGTTTACGGTTATAACAGTATTCCTAATGTGGCACCAACTGCAAAACTTAAAATGACCACACATGATGAGTCAACTGTTGCCCTGAGCCGTTTTCGTAATGCGCTAGTAACCCGTGGCTATCAAGAAGCCATTACTTACAGTTTTGTTGATCCTAAAGCGCAAGCTATTTTACATCCAGAGTGTAACGCATTGGTATTGCCGCACCCAATTTCAATTGAAATGTCAGCGATGCGTGTAAGCTTAATGCCTGGCTTATTAGCTTCTGTTGCCTATAACCAAAACCGCCAGCAACCACGTATTCGCTTATTTGAACACGGCCTTAAGTTTATCAGCGATGAAAGCGCAGAAAATGGCGTTTACCAAGTGCCGGTTATTGGTGGTGTTATTACCGGGCTTGTGCATGGCGAACATTGGGTTGAAGAAAAACGTAACGTTGATTTTTACGACCTAAAAGGGGATGTTGAAGCATTACTTGCAATTACCAACGATGTTAGCCGCTTTGAAATTAAAGCCGAGCAATCAGATGGCCTTCATCCTGGTCAATCAGCCGTTATTTATGTTGATGGTAAAAAAGTAGGTTTCTTTGGTGCATTACACCCTCAGGCGCAAAAATCGTTAGATATCAATAACGCTACTTTTGTGTTTGAAATTGAAATGTCAGCGTTAGAAAAAAGAAATTTACCGCAGGCTGTAGGGGTGTCTAAATTCCCATCAAATCGCCGCGACATCGCGATTTTAGTACAAGACAGCGTTAAAATAGGTGATATTTTAAACGTCATCGGAAAAGTTGGCGGAAATCAATTGGTTGACCTAAACTTATTCGATGTGTATAAGGGCAAAGGTATTGAGCCAAATTATAAGAGTTTGGCGATTGCTCTAACACTGCAAGCGGTTGATAGAACACTCGAAGAGAAAGATATCAATCAGGTAGTTGATAACGTGGTGGCCGCACTGGCCGAACAGTTTAATGCATCGTTGAGGGACTAGATATGGCGCTTACTAAAGCCGACATAGCTGAACACCTATTTGAAAAGCTCGGGATCAATAAAAAAGATGCCAAAGATTTAGTTGAAGCGTTTTTTGAAGAAATCCGCTCAGCGCTTGAAAAAGGCGAGCAGATTAAGCTCTCTGGATTTGGTAACTTTGATCTTCGAGATAAGAAAGAAAGGCCGGGACGTAACCCGAAAACGGGAGAAGATATCCCAATTTCAGCACGTCGCGTGGTTACCTTTAGACCGGGGCAAAAGTTAAAAACCCGTGTCGAAGTAGGCACAAGCAAAAAATAAAACAAAAAGGCAGCGTAAGCTGCCTTTTTTGTATCTGTTTTATTATTTCCGGGGGGAAATAAACGTTCCTTGATCTATTTGTTGCAAAGTCTGCTCGGCTAACCTATCTAAACTCTCTAAATTCTTTCCTTGTGCTATTAACTGCTGCTCATTTAACAGTATATCAATATGTTCAATACCAGAGAGCTGAGCTATTTTGGCAAAAATATAAGCATGTTTATATTATTGGTGTTTATAAAATAGGCTGATCAAAGACATATATATTTCAGGATTCGGTTCATGCTTGGCTTTATTCCGCGCTAGCGTGTTGTATAAAAAATTAATCGCTTTTTCTTCATCAACCTTAATGTAATAAGACGCTAAGTAAAATTGCATCTCATCACTTTGTTCAACTTCTGTAGTATATTCTAAAGCGAGCAAACGTGTTAATGCACTTTCGTCATTGTTTCTTGACCAATGATAATAAAGCAAGCCCGGATGGCTGGTGTGTTTTGTCTATTGATAAATCCGCGCCATTTCCCTCATACTCGTTAAGTGGGCACGTTGGCGAGCCGCGGTTTTGCTTTTTAATTTAATGTGCTGAATGTTGCCTACATGGATGTAGGTAAGGGGCGTGAGCAGAACGCGGAAGCTTTGCTCGGTTTTTACTTATTCTTACATGGATGTAAGCCAGTAGAATAACGCAGGAGCAGTTATCGAGCCCACTAGGTTACAAACCTCGCGCCGCGATTAAATTGTCCCTAGTTTGAACAAATTTTAATCCACAAAGGTCAACAGACCCTCATATAGTATTATTCTAGCCTAAACTTTAGTCTCTAACAGTAGAGAATAAAATGAGATTAAATTAGAATAGGCCTGCCCGAAGGAATGCATTGCTCTCAAAATTCGATGCACTCTTAGGCTATCCGTTCAAAATTGTTTAATTAGGTAAAAAAAATGACCTCATCTCACGAGTTAGAATACACAAGTAGCTGGCAAGAACGTCAAGATTACGCAGAAAGCATGCAGCCTATTATTGGTAAATTGTATCGTAATCGTGGTATTGAAATCGCTGTTTACGGCCGTCCATTAGTAAATTCAAGCACTATTGATATTATCAAGTCTCACAAATCAGTAGCTCAATTTGAAGGGACTAAACTGCGCCTACGTGAAAGCTTCCCATTCTTAGAAGCTATCAGCAAAATGGAATTAAATTCTGCCCGTATCGATATTGGTAAATTAGCATACAGCTATTTATACACAGATGCAGCGAATGGTCGTTCAGTAGAAGAGTTTGTTAAAGATGAACTTGCTGAAATTGTTGACTCTAAACCAAAAGCACCACGTGACGTTGTACTTTACGGTTTTGGTCGTATCGGTCGCTTATTAGCGCGTTTATTAATTGAAAAATCAGGCCCGTATGCCGATTTAAACCTTCGCGCTATTGTTGTGCGTGGCGGTAAAGATGGCGATTTAGAAAAGCGTGCAAGCTTATTACGTCGTGACTCTATCCATGGTCCATTTAATGGTTCTATCACCATCGATAAAGAGCGTAATGCAATTAAAGCAAACGGTAGCTACATTCAAGTTATCTACGCTAACTCGCCAAGTGAAGTTGATTACAGCGCCTACGGTATCGAAAACGCATTAGTCGTTGATAACACAGGTATCTGGAAAGATGAAGCCGGCCTTGGTCAGCATTTAGAATCTAAAGGGGCTGTAAAAGTATTATTAACAGCGCCTGCTAAAGGTAATATTAAAAATATTGTTTACGGTGTAAACAACCAAGATATTTTACCGGAAGACAAAATTGTCTGTGCAGCAAGTTGTACAACCAATGCAATTACGCCAACACTTAAAGCATTAAACGATCAGTTTGGTATTAAGAATGGTCACGTTGAAACGGTTCACTCGTACACTAATGACCAAAACTTAATTGATAATTACCACAAAGCAGAACGTCGTGGTCGTGCTGCGGCACTAAACATGGTTATCACTGAAACAGGTGCAGCGAAAGCGGTTTCTAAAGCATTACCAGAGCTTGAAGGTAAACTAACAGGTAACGCAATCCGTGTACCTACACCAAACGTATCGTTAGCTATCTTAAACTTGAACCTTGAAAAGAGTACAACGGTTGAAGAGCTTAATGCGTTTTTACGTGAAACAGCACTTCACTCAGACCTACGTGATCAAATTGATTACACAGCATCAACTGAAATCGTCTCTACCGATTTAGTGGGTAGCCGTTACGCAGGTGTTGTTGATTCTCAAGCAACGATTGTTGATGATAACCGCGTAGTGCTTTATGTATGGTACGACAATGAGTTTGGTTATAGCTGCCAAGTAGTTCGCTGTATGCGCGACATGGCAGAAGTCTCATTCCCAAGTTTACCTCGATAAACACATGAGCAATTAAGAAAAGCCAGCACTTGCTGGCTTTTTTAGGTCTGAAGATTTTTAAAGTGAAGCGGTTATGGTACGCTTTATTAAATTGGGTACGCGTTTATACACTTATAAAGTGCAGTAACACGTATTTACCTCTTGGCTAAATGCCTTAGTCAAAGACACACAGTTAACTAATAGGTTTGTTGTAATGAAAATCAGTAGCAATTTCGACAGTGGTAATATTAAAGTTATTGAAGCCACCGATCCGTTAAATATTCAGCTAGAAATTAATAAAGATCATCAGTCTGAGTTTTATCAGTGGTTTCACTTTCGTCTTGAGACAACGCCTTATCAACTTCATCAGTTAAATATTAATAATCTTGATAAGTCTGCATACCCTGATGGTTGGGTAGACTACCAAGCTGTTGCCTCATACGACCGTCAAACATGGTTCCGTGTACCGTCTTCGTATGAAAATGGCACATTAACATTTGAGCTTGAGCCTGAGTGCAGCAGCGTTTACTTCGCCTATTTTGCTCCTTACAGCTACGACCGCCATTTAGACTTATTATCATGGGCACAAAGCCAAGAGCTTTGTCAGTTAGAGACGCTAGGTCAAACCCTTGATGGCCGTGATATGAGCGTGCTTAAAATTGGTCAGCCAAGTGCAGATAAAAAAAACATCTGGGTCACGGCTCGCCAACACCCGGGTGAAACTATGGCAGAGTGGTTTGTAGAAGGCTTATTACACAAGCTGCTTGACGATGAAGACCCACATGCAGCAGCCTTACTATCAAAAGCGGTATTCTATGTAGTGCCAAATATGAATCCAGATGGCAGTGCACGTGGTCACTTACGTACTAATGCTAAAGGGGTTAACTTAAACCGTGAATGGCAAACACCAAGCATAGAAAATAGTCCTGAAGTTTACTTAGTGCTTAATAAAATGCGAGAAGCAGGCTTAGATATGCACCTTGACATTCACGGGGATGAAGCCATTCCATATAACTTTGTTGCCGGTAGTGAAGGCATACCAAGTTATGATGCACGCCTAAAAGGCCTTGAAGACAGCTTTAAAGCCGCGCTTTTAACTATTACTCCAGAGTTTCAAGATACGCATGGCTACGATAAAGACGAACCAGGTCAAGCTAATTTAACTGTAGGTTCATCAGCGACCGCTGAAGAATTTAAAGCGCTTACTTACACCGTTGAAATGCCATTTAAAGATAATAATGACTTACCTGATCCAGATTACGGCTGGTCAGATCGTCGTTCATATCAATTTGGTCAAGATACCTTAGCAGCCATTGTTAATGTTGTAGACAACTTAAGATAAAACGCTTGTTTTAAAGGGTATCAATAATTTTGATGCCCTTTTTATTTTAGGCTAAACCGGCCGTATCAAAAAATAAAAATCATTTCCCACCATCACACTAAAACGTTTCAATACACCTTCTCGACAGATTTAATAACCTATAATTTTAATCAATTCCCACTTAGTTAAACGTTGTCTTAGCAGGCTCAATATAAATAAACAATAAGTTGTTTTGAAAATTAACTGTTAACAAGGTTGGGTACTTAAGTTAATATCGATTGAGCAATAAGAAAGACGAAAAAGATTAACCCCTTATTTCGTAAAGCTTATGACAGGTATTCTGAGTAGCAGAGTATGGTAATTAATAATAATAAATATAACTGTGAGGATGTTCATGGAAGCTTTTGTAAGCGCCGTTAATGATGTTGTTTGGAGTGATGCACTCATCTATTTATGCCTAGGCGCAGGCTTATTTTACTCCGTACTAACTCGATTTGCTCAAGTTAGACATTTTAAAGAAATGTGTAAGCTATTATTTAGCCCCAACACCTCAGAAAAAGGGATCTCATCTTTTCAAGCTCTTGCTGTTTCATTGTCTGGCCGAGTAGGGGTTGGTAATATTGCCGGTGTTGCAGCCGCAATCGGTTTTGGTGGTCCGGGCGCTATTTTTTGGATGTGGGTTGTTGCTTTTTTAGGTGCAAGCACTGCATACGCAGAATCAACATTAGGTCAAATTTATAAACTAGAAGAAGACGGCCAATACCGCGGTGGTCCAGCCTATTATTTTGACCGTTGCTTAGGGCAAAAGTGGCTGGCTGTATTATTTGCTGTGTCGGCAATTATAGCCTGTGGAGTTTTTCTGCCGGGCGTACAAGCAAATGCTGTGGGCAACGCATTCACTCAAGTATTTGGTGATGGCACTATGGTGTCTACAACTTTTGGTGACGTAGGCAGTTTTAAACTCGTTGCATTGGCCATTATTCTAATCGTTTTAGCGTTTATTATCTTTGGTGGTATAAAGCGCATTGCTAATTTTACGCAAATTGTAGTGCCATTTATGGCGCTTGGTTACATCGTATTGGCCTTAATTATCGTATTTTTAAACATAGACAAAGTACCAGGCATTTTCTCGCTTATTATTGGTGATGCATTTACAGCTCAAGCAGGCTTTGGCGCTGCAATTGGCTGGGGTGTTAAGCGTGGTATCTATTCTAATGAAGCCGGTCAAGGTACAGGTCCTCATGCAGCGGCGGCAGCAGAAGTTGATCACCCTGCACAGCAAGGTTTAGTGCAAGCTTTTTCTGTTTATGTTGATACACTTTTTGTATGTACAGCAACGGCATTAATGATCTTAATGACGCAGCAATACAATGTAGTCGGCACTTTGCCAGAAGGACAATTCATTATACAAAATGTTGATGCGGCAACTGAAGTGGGGTCAGCAGCATTTACCCAAATGGCGTTGTTTAGTGTATTTGGTAGCTTTGGAGAAGCGTTTGTAGGTATCGCTTTATTCTTCTTTGCTTTTACCACTATACTTGCTTATTACTTCATTGCTGAGACTAATATCGCGTACTTAAATCGCTACTTTAAAGGAAGTATTCCGCTTGTAGTGGTAAAACTTATGATTATGTTTATGGTAGCCTACGGCATGGTTAATAGCTCAGGTTATATTTGGACTATTGGCGACATAGGCGTTGGCTTAATGGCGTGGATAAACATATTGGGTATATTAGCTATTTTCTTTGTCGCTAAACCGGCCTTAACATGTTTGAGTGATTATGAAGACCAGAAGAAAAAAGGTGGAAAAATCATATTTGATCCCGTTAAGTTAGGGATTAAAAATGCTACCTTCTGGGAAAAGCGCCTTGAAAAGCAATCAAAAGACGCTGAATAAACAGACCCTAATAACCTAATATGAACTATTGGGTTAAATTCAAAAAAGACAAAGAGCAATAAAACAAGTACAATGAAAAGCGCCGAAAGGCGCTTTTTTTATGCGTAGTATGGAGAGAGATGTATGGCGATTATTCGTTGCCCCAAATGTGCAAAATCAATTTCAGATAAACATCCGCAGTGTCCACATTGCCAAAGTAACGTTGCTGAATTAAATGCCGAGCAAGTTCAACAACTTCAACGTGAGCAGCGAATTAAAAAGCAGCAAATGTTTATGAACCACTCCTTTTTAGCGCTGATCTTATTTTTAGGTGGCTTCTTTTGTTTGTACTTCCTACAACCTCAAGAAAAAACACTTCAGTGGTATGCGTATACCTCAGCCATAGGCATTGGCTGTATTTGGTACCTTATTAACCGTATTATTTTAGTGACTCTGAAAAAGAAAAAATGACATGAATATTGACAACTTAGTACAGAATATTACTCCAGAATTATTTGAGCGCCTACAATATGGTGCATCAACAGGAAAGTGGCCAGATGGCACACCTTTATCAGATGAACAAAAACAACAAACAGTGCAACTTGTGATGTTGTATCAAGCAAAAGTAGCACAATCAAACGAGCAGTTTACCATTGGTGCAGATGGAGAAATGATCCAAAAAACCAAAGCGCAACTACAAAAAGAATTTAAATCAGATAAAGAAATAGCTAGGTTCAGTGAAAATGATCTTTAAACACCTTTTTACACCAAAATGGAAACACCCGAAGCAACAAGTTCGTTTAGATGCGATTGAAAAACTTGATGTAGCACGCGACGTAACAATTTTAAGCACCTTAGCTCTTGAAGACTCATCGGCTGAAATTCGTCGTAAAGCACTGCAAAAAGTAAACGATTTACCGCTTTGGTGGAAAGCTTACAAGCAAGATCAGGCATTAAAAGATGTGGCTGAGCAACAAATTTCGTCTGCTGTATTAAACAGTGAAAGTAGCTTATCGGCACAGATTAAAAATGAGTATATTGAACGCTTTGCACCGATTAAAACCCTTGAAAAACTAGCATTTGCAGAAAAAGAACTGCAAGTGAGAGTTAAGCTCTTAAAACGCCTAGCAAACCCTAAACTGATTGAAAAAGCCTTTAAAGAAGCCAATGAAGAGCTGCAAAAGCAGTTAGTTGATTTAGTGATTACTCAGCAGTTAACTAAAGCACTGTTAAAGCATGCTCAAGGTGAAGCTAAAGTAGCGCTTGAAAGTCATCTTGAAAACGAGCGTTTAGCACTTGAAATGCCATCGCAAGTTGAAAATGCAACCCGTGTTATTTTAGCCAAGCTTAATGCATTGCGTGATAAAAATGACTACGCCATTGTTGACCCACAAGCCGCAGAGCTCATGGCACAATGGCAAGCTCTAGAATTAAAATGGCTAAGTGAAGAACATGTAAAAACCCTTGATGCTAAGTATATTTCAATTACCGATAAGCTTGATGCTCACATTGCAACTTTAAAAGCGCAGCACGAAGTAGAGCAGCAACGTTTAGCTCAGCAACAGCGCCAAGTGTTAGCGTTAGCTACGTTAGAAGCATTAAGTGAAGAAATTGAGAATGCATTACAGTTAGGGTTAGAAACGCCAGAGCAAATTCAGCAAGACTGGCTTAATGCAAAAGTAGCGCAAGCGAAAGACACGCTAGATAAAACGGAACTGGTGGCTGATCAGCAATCAAAACAAGTGATTAATAAGCTTGAGCAATTATTCTCACAAGTTGCTAAGTTGCCTGAGCTAACTGCGGCGATTAAAGAATATAAAATTGCCTACAATGCGCTTAGTGAAATAAAACCTGCAGAGCAACTTAGCGATTACGATCAACAGCTAACAGCATTCGATAATACCTTCAAAACTGCACACAGCCACTTAAATTTACTTAGCGCTGATTTACAAACGTCATTTAAAGCTCAGCTTAATACGCATAAGAAGCAGTTCTTAGCTGCAATGAGCGAACTCACTAAGCCGCTAGAAAAAACTCAAAGCCAAGCTAAGCGAAAAGCGCGTGATGTTAAACGTTTAATTGAAGAAGGGCGTTTTAATGTTGCATTTGGTGTATTTAAAGGCTTCGAAGAGCTATTTAATGCCCTAACTGAGAAATATCAACAGCCGCTGGTTAACTTAAAAGCTGACCTAGAAGCGCAGCTAGCTGATGCTAAAGATTGGCAAAAGTATGCAGCGGCCCCTAAACGCACTGCACTTTTAGAAGAAGTAACACTGCTAGTTGATGAGCCTTGTAACGATCCGCAACAGCGTGCTGACCAAGTTAAAGTATTGCGTAAGCGTTGGAATGAACTAGGTCGCCTTGATACAGAGCAAGAAAAGCAGCAAGGAAATGAGTTTGATGAAAAAATTGAGCTATTATTCGCACCTTGTCGTAGTTATTTCGCAGAGCAAGAAATCCAGCGTGAAGCGGCTAAAGTAGAGCGTGAGCAACTAATAGCGCAAATGCATGCACTGCATTTACAAGCGACAGAGGATGCTGATTTAGATTGGAAACAATTTGAAAGCCATTACAACCGTTTACAAAAAGCATGGCGTAGTGTAGGTAAAGTTGATCCTAAAACATACCGAATTTTAAACGAGCGTTATAAGGCAGAACAGCAGCTAGTTGTATCTTCACTTAATGCGTTTCATAAAGGCAATGCCGCACTTAAAAATGAGCTCGTTGAGCAAGCGCAACAGCTATCTCAAAGTGAAAACCTAGCAGAGGCGTGTCAGCAGTTAAAGCAGTTACAGCAACAATGGCAGAGTATAGGGTTTGCAGGCTTAAAAGCTGAGAATGCACTATGGCAAAAATTCCGTGAGTTTAATGATGCAACATTCACTAAACGCAGCGAAGAGTTTGAGCAGCAAAAACGCGAGCAAGGTGAATCAGATAAGCTAGCAACAGCCGAACTAAATGAGCTCGAAGTGGCTTTAAATAGTGTTGAAGGTAAAGCCCAATTACTTGACTTGCAAACCAAAGTTAAAGGGTATATGCCATTTAAATCGTTAACGCCTAAAGTATCCGCTTTATTGTCAGCTATAGATGAAAAGCTAACCGGATTAGCCGCCAAAAACGAACAAGCTAACTTAAACGCATTATTTGTTGCGCTTGAGAATAATGAACCAGTGCCAAGTCAGTATACTGGTGTGGTAAAAACGGCATTAAGTATCGAGCAGTTGCTAACGCGTATGGAAATACTAGCCAACGTGAGTTCGCATGACTCAGCGCAAAGAATGGTTGAGCAAGTGGCAATGCTAGATGACAAGCACCGTGGAGACCACGCTGATTTAAACTATTATTTAAAGCAATTAATTGCACTCAGCGAAGGTTCAGTCAAAACTGACACACTAGCAAGGTTAAAAGTTATTTTTGCTGTAAATTAACTTTTATCAACTAAAATAAAAAAACCGCTATTAAAGCGGTTTTTTATTATGGCTACTTACTGCCAATACGATTAATGAATAGGGTTTTGTATGAAAATTTTTGTTTTTATTTCACTATTATTTTTAACTGCCTGTAACAGCACTCAGGGTATTTCAGTTTATTCATTTACAAATTCAGAGGTTGAGTCGTTACTAAATAAAGAGTTACCTAAACTAAGTGAAAAAGTTAGCCTGATGGGCTTACCTGTGCAGTTTGATGTAAATGATTTAAGCGTTAATATTGGTCCCGACAACAGTGATTATGTTTTATTAGGTGCTGATTCGAGCGCCGAGATTAATGCCTTTGCATTAAAGTATCCTGTGCGTTTAAAGTTACAAATACAAGGCACGCCTTTTTATGATAGCGAGAAAAAAGCCGTATTTTTACGTAATGTTAAGTTACGCGATTCAAGTATCGATGCAGGGGGTTTTAAAGGTAATTTAGAAGTGCTGGATAATGAGGCGATGGATGTCATGAATGCATTTTTAGCGGTTAACCCTGTTTATAAGTTAAATATGAACGACCCTAAAATGGCACTGTTAAGTAATTTACCCTTAGATTTAAAAGTAGTCGAAGGCGCGATTAAGCTAGTGCCTCGGTTATAATTTAGATCTAATAAGCGTAATAAAACGTATTAATTGACCTTATTATTAATAGATTAGGTTAATTATGGCTAATGAGCGATCCGTTCCCACCTCTCGACTTTCACGATTTGCAAAGTTAGGCTCATTAGCCACAGGTGTTGCCACAAATATGTTAGTAGGTGGTGCCAAAAGTGCGCTTAGTGGTAAAGGCTGGGATAATAAAAGCTTATTACTCCAGCCGAAAAATATTGAAAACTTAGCCACTCAGCTGTCGCACCTTCGCGGTGCGGCAATGAAGCTTGGGCAGTTACTTTCAATGGATGCTGGCGACTTATTAACTCCCGAGCTTGCGCAGTTACTGTCTTTGTTGCGTGCCGATGCCAACCCAATGCCACATAAGCAATTAGTGAGCGTGCTAAAAGAGCAATGGGGGGATGATTGGTTATCGCGTTTTTCTCATATTGAACTAAGGCCGTTTGCAGCTGCATCAATTGGGCAGGTTCATTTAGCTTATATAGAAAATGGTGATCAATTAGCCGTTAAAATTCAATATCCAGGTATTTCTAAAAGTGTGGTAAGCGACGTAGATAATGTGATCACTTTACTTACTTTATCGCGATTATTACCTAAAGAATTGGATATAAAACCCTTAGTTGAAGAAGCGAAAGCGCAGTTACTAGCTGAGGCTGATTACACCCTAGAAGCTCAGTATTTAGCAAGATACAAAAACCTGTTATCGACTAACCCCCATTTTAAAGTGCCTAGTGTGTATGTAGAGCACAGTACTGCGCAGGTGCTTACAATGGAGTATGTTGATGCCAAACCTATAGAAGGCATTTGTGATCTATCCGCTGCTGAGCGAAGTCGGGTTGCTGAGCAACTAATTGATTTGTTTTTTAAAGAAATGTTTGAGTTTAAGTTAATTCAAACCGACCCTAACTTTGCTAATTACCATTACCAACCAGAATCACAAAAAATCGTGTTATTTGATTTTGGTGCCACCCGAGAAATAACGGCTACCCTCAGTGATGCCTATTTAGCCTTGTTTAAAGCCGGCAGTAATAATGATCGTGAAGGCGTGCTCAATGCCGCCACTGCAATTGGTTACTTTAAAGACGCTTTAAAAGATGATTATAAAGAAAGCGTGATTGATTTATTTTTAATGGCTTGCGAGCCACTTCGCTATAATGGTGAGTTTGATTTTAAAAACAGTGAACTTGCTAGCAACATCAAAGATGCCGGATTACAGTTAAGCGCACAGTCGCAGCAGTGGCATACTCCCCCTGTGGATGCATTGTTTATTCATCGCAAATTAGCTGGCTTATATTTAATTGCAGCGCGTTTAGAAGCCAAAATAAATATTAAGGCGTTATTTAGCCATTATTAAGTGCTAAAGCAGGATAAAATTGGCATAATACTCGCGATATTTCGCGAGGTTGTATTATGATAAAAAACTTTTTAAACGATCCTACCTTATTGCTCAATGCGGTAGGTGAGGGTATATACGGATTTGATTTGTCCGGTAATGCGGTATTTGTAAACCCAGCTGCAGAGCGAATGACTGGGTGGACAGCCGATGAATTATTAGGAAAGAAAATACATCAATATCATCATCATAGTCATGCCGATGGCACTCCTTACCCTGCCGATGAGTGCCAAATTTATTGCACTATGTTTGATGGCAAACGCCGCGAAGTAAAAAACGAAGTATTTTGGCGCAAAGATGGCAGTGCCTTTGCTGTTGAGTATACCTCCACTCCCGTTTATAAAAATAACCAGCTCATTGGTGCTGTAGCAGTATTTCGCGATATATCAGCACAACAGCAAACGCAAACCCAGTTGCACGAAGCGTTAGCTCAAGTAAAGCACCTAAGCGAGCAGCTAAAAGATGAGAACGATTACCTCATTGCCGAGCTTAATGAGGATTGGCAAGATTCAGGACTAGTTGGCCACAGCGCTGTATTCCAACGCATGTTAGATCAAATACAGTTAGTGAGTGAAACCGACAGCACCGTACTCATTCTTGGTGAAAATGGCACTGGCAAAGAGTTGGTAGCGCGTAACTTACACCGTCTCAGTAAACGCAACGAACAAGCATTTATAAAAGTAAATTGTGCGGCATTCACTCCAAGTTTATTAGAGTCAGAACTTTTTGGGCATGAAAGGGGCTCATTTACTGGCGCTAACGAGCGTCGTAAAGGACGTTTTGAACTTGCCGATCACGGCACCTTATTTTTAGATGAAGTCGCAGAGCTGCCGTTAGAGTCCCAAAGTAAGCTATTAAGGGTATTACAAGAGCGTGAATTTGAACGCGTTGGCGGTAGTCAAACCCTAAAGGTTGATATTCGCATCATTGCTGCAACCAACCGTAACTTGTGGGAAATGGTACAAGCAGGGCAGTTTAGAATGGACTTATATTACCGTTTAAATGTATTTCCTATTCATGTGCCAGCACTTAAAGAACGAAAAGAAGACATTCCTTACTTGTGTCAAAACTTAATTGCACAAATAAACAAGCGCTTAGGTAAGCAATTGCAAGGGTTAAGTACAAAAGCGATCAGGCAATTACAAGCCTATGACTGGCCAGGTAACATTAGAGAGCTGCAAAATGTACTTGAACGAGAAGCTATTTTATCTAAACACTTTACATTACAGTTAAGTCAGCCGCTCAAAGCGGGCGATGATAACGCCATAAACCCAACGCTTACACTTGATGAAGCACAAAAACAGCATATAAGCAGCGTATTAGCACTGTGTAATTGGAAAATTGCAGGTGAACAAGGCGCGGCAAATAAGTTGGGCTTACCAGAGAGCACCTTACGCTCAAAAATGCAAAAATTAGGACTGCGTCGCCAGAGTTAATTCGTGATATATCGCGATAATCGCTAAATATCGCGATGTTATAGTTCGGTTTTATTTTTAAAGTCATTTAATATCAACGCTTTAGTTTAACTTTCAGTGTGGTCTGAAAGTTGCAAATGCTTGCTTAATACCCGTCACTATGAAGTAAGTAACATGAAGTTTGATATTAAAGAAGAAGACATGATCATAAAGCCCTATAAAGAAGAGGGGCCAATTTATATACGCGAGCAAAAAGGTTTTTTTCAACGTATACGTCGCAATTTAGGCTGGTTGTTAATGCTGAGTTTTATTGCCATTCCGTGGGTTCAATATAACGGCCAGCAAGCGGTTTTATTGGATGTGGCCACCCAAAAATTTACTATTTTTGGCCTTACCTTGCTCCCTCAAGACTTTATGATTTTAGCCATGCTGTTTATGGTGGGAGCGTTTGCCCTATTTTTTGTTACCAACTGGCTTGGCAGAGTATGGTGTGGTTATACCTGCCCACAAACCATTTGGATGTTAATGTTTTCTTGGGTTGAGCAACGTATAGAGGGTACGCGTAACCAGCGTATTAAGCTTGATAAAAGCCCGTGGGATATTACCAAATGGCGAAAAAAAATCACTAAGCACAGTGCTTGGCTGGTTATTTCGATACTCACGGCGACCTCATTTTTAGCGTATTTTATCCCCGCTAAAACCTTGTATCTCGAAATGTTAAATTTAGAGTGGTCTGGGATCACTAGTTTTTGGGTATTTTTATTTGCGTTTTGTACTTATGGAAATGCGGGCTTTTTACGTGAAAAAATGTGTACTGTGGCGTGTCCGTATTCGCGCTTTCAATCGGTGATGTTTGATAAAGACACGCTGGTGGTTACTTACGATAGTGAGCGGGGTGAAAATCGCGGCCCACGTAAACGCAAAGCGGATCCTAAAGCGCTTAATTTAGGTGATTGCGTAGACTGTAACTTATGTGTGGAAGTATGCCCTGCAGGGATTGATATTCGCAATGGCTTGCAATATGAATGTATTAACTGTGGTTTATGTATTGACGCTTGTGACGACACCATGGATAAGTTTGGCTACGAAAAAGGCTTAATTAAATACGCCAGTGAAAAGCAAATGGCAGGGCAAAAAACGAATCCATTTAGGCTTAAACTTGTAGGCTATGGGGCGTTAACTGCGCTATTAATTTTATCTATGTTTGCTTGGATGTTACAACGCACCCCTATAGAAGCTTCTGTGCTTAGAGACAGAAACGCATTGTATCGGGTAAATTACGAAGGCTTAGTTGAAAACCCTTACACACTTACTATTATCAATAAAACTCAGCAACCTTTGCATTATTCAATTTCAATTAGCGGTTTAGAGGGGGCTACATTGCAAAGCCCAAATGCTATATTAGTAGAGCCTGGGCTGATGAAAAGTGTGCCGGTAACGGTGACTGCAGACGGTTACGATTTAGCACGCAAAGTGAGTAAGCTGAGTTTTGTGATCACTTCGCAAGAAGATCCTGCAATTACTATTACCAAAGACAGTCAGTTTTATAAAAATTAATAAAGTATGAGTCCTAGCCAGTTAACAACCTGACTCGGCTAGGGCTAGCTGCTTAATTACAAATTTTTTGGCGCTTTGAAAATCATCAAACAAGCACTCTTGTAAATGAGCATCACGGCCTGAGCTGTGCATAATCCGCTGCAATTGCCTTATAGCAATAGGCGAGGTGAGGACAAACGCACTGATCAAACAGTTATTAATCCCCATTGTTTGGCTTACATCTATCATGTTTTTTTCAGCATCGGGGGTAGCAGCAATCACCTCAGGAGAGTGGCTAATATAACCCCAAGACAAATGTTTAAATGGTTCAATGGTATTTAATAAAGCGGCTTTAAAATGATTTAATAACTGAGGGTTTAAGTTACCTTTAAACTGCCCAATAACTATATTACCTTCAACGCGCAAGCTATAACTGCCGTAGTTATTTTCAAATTTCAATAGCCGCTCCTTTTACTTATTATCTACTGCATTGGTCACTTATTTATAATGTAGTCTAAGGCACCTGAAATTGCAGCAACTTGCGCTAATATACACTCTTCAGGGTTAGCCGTTGCACTATCTGGGTAAACTTCCGTGGTTGTAACGTAAGTCGCATCAGATAACCCCATGCATAAACCTAACTCTTTTGCTGCATAGTTTATTACCCCAAATTGTTCTTGAGGTACACCAATTAATTGTTTATTTTCATCGCTTGGAGCGATGTGTGTGACCTTTTCAACACATTTAATAATAGCTTTTTGAAAAGCAGGCTCTGGTTTGTTGCTGTCAGCGACTAAATAAAAACCGTCTGGAATATTCCAATTAGTATTTACTTTACCTTCGCGCGCTGCAAGTGCAGGGCGAAATTCACTGTTATCTGAATCAGTGGTTTCATGTAAATCGATATGCGCGATTAAATCAGTATTTAAAGATTGCACATAATTCATTACCAATGCAGATTCTTGCGCTGGGCTGCCTTCATAAAAAGAACGGTTTGGATCAATTGCTTCTGGGTTCCAGCGGTTTATTGTTTCATAACCCCATGGGCTAATGCAGGGAGTAATCACCAGATTAAAATTCTCTGCGTATTGAGTTGCCAATGTTTTTGCAAACCTTAACGCACCGTGTACTCCGCTGGTTTCGTAACCATGTACGCCGCCAGTGATTAGCACTGTGTGTTTATTTTTATCAAAGTTTTGGGTTTTTAATGCAAACAAAGGGTAACTGTTTTGAGCATAATTAAGTTCACCATATTGCTCTACAATAAGCGTATCTTTTAGCTCATTAATTAGCGTTAATACTTCATCGTTATAGCTGCGTTTAATTTTCTGGGCTTCAAGCCATTGGAGTTTATGATTGTTATTCCATTTTTCACCAGGGTTGCCAATAGGGTAGGTACTGTCATTCATAGTAAGCCTTTGCTCTGAATATATTTAATAACTCTAAATGTGCGTTTAAATATAATTGTTCTAATAAAGAAACAGCTTAACGCTGACTAAAATAGTGCGCAAGTTAATCCGGTGAGTTACAAAATAAATTACTCTTTTCTAAAATCTTCAATCTGCTGTATTACCAGCACAATGAGCGAAGGATATGCAAACCTTACTTAAAAAAATGAATAAAGCTCAAATAGATAATCCCGACCTTGATAAAGGGGCTAAACAGAAATATCGTGAGCAATATCAAAAAATATTGCTTCAAGGTGACGTTAAATGTCCACCACCAGATAAAAGTAGTCGAGTGAAAGGTCAGCGAGGCCGATTAAAGCGAACCAAACCCCGAGTATTATTGGAACGACTAAGAGATTATCAAGATGATGTTTTACGTTTCATGATGAGCACTGGCGTGCCATTTACCAACAACCAAGGCGAGAATGATATTAGGATGACCAAGGTCCATCAAAAAATACCGGGGTGTTTTAGAAGTAGACAAGGAGCTGAAATGTTCTGCTTGCTGAGAAGCTATTTATCGACTTGCAAAAAACAATATGTATCTGCAAGCCTAGCCCTTGAGTTATTATTCAAAAATTAGCTGCCTGATATATTCATTTCAGATGAGGCTGAATAGTTACAAAAAAATAAATGATGAGTTAATTGGCTTATCAACTAAGTCTGAGTCGGCGTATCACCGTATTAGTAACGCGCAATTTGGCTGTGCGGTGAGCAATTTAGAAATTGCAGTGAGTACCTTTTAATTTAATGCCACGCAAGCTAATTTAATTAAACACGCTGCTTAGTTGATTTTAACTTTAGCGGCCATACTATATTTAAAACGTGTTATTAAATCACAACAAAAGGAAGGTTCATGAGTAAAGTAGCGGTTATTTATTTTTCGGGATATGGCCATACCAAAAAAGTGGCTGAATTTGTGGCTGACGGAGCAAACGCTCAGCTTATTGCAATTGATGAAAATGGTGATATTAAAGACGCCGATTGGGATACGTTAAACGACGCAGATGCCATTATATTTGGTGCACCTACCTATATGGGCTCTTATCCTTGGCAATTTAAAAAGTTTGTCGATGCCACCTCTAAAGTGTGGTTTACCATGGGTTGGAAAGACAAAGTATTTGGCGGCTTTACCAATAGCGGCAGCCTAAATGGCGACAAGCAAGTCACTCTTATTAGTATGCAAACATTGGCTTCACAGCATGGCGGAATTTGGGTGAGCCTAGGTTTGCCACCCGCCAATAAATTAGAATCAACCCGTGAAGATATTAATAACTTAGGCGGTTCTGTTGGCGTATTAGTGCAATCACCTACTGATGCTGACGATTCTGCTATTCCATCAGGCGATTTAGAAACGGCTCGTTTATACGGCGAACGTGTAGCTGATGTAGCGAAACGTTTAAAGTAAAAATCACTTTAGTTAGCTAATTTTTAAAAAGCCACCTTGTGTGGCTTTTTTAGTTTGATAATTCCAATTTTTATTGTTTGTACTCAAGTTGATATAAGCTTGAATATTCACGTTTATGAACTTCAAATAAATACGCTCTTAACTGCTCTTTACCATGGTGAATGTGCTTTATTTTAGCGCAATATCAAATTCAGACTGCTTAACGGGTTCTATGTTTAATGATACAGCCGCTTCATTGGGTAAAATAAATTGTATATTTTGTAACTCATCAAGTTCACTATTTATTGATGTGGGTTTTAAAAATATTCCTGTGCTGGATATAGATGCAATGAAAAAACCTTGGCTTTGAATATTTAATTCACTTAATCGCCAGCTACGTTGAGTGCCTTTAGTATCAATCACTTTTGGGGCTGCTAACACAGTACTGAAATGGCCTAATTCATCGGTTTTTAAATTGAAGTGGAAACCACAGTTGGTAATGAGCTACTTCTGCTAATAGGGTTAATTTAGCCTGATCCAGTAAATGCGCAATACCCTCTGGTATTGATGTTTGTACTGTTAGTTTTGTTTCATTAATTAATGCTGTACTTTGACTAGGTTCAAACAACCCAGATAAAAAGTTAATTTCTTCGTCAGACAAATCCATGTATTTTCCTTAATACCTAAATCATAGATTCTATTCCTTACAAGGTTACTGCCCAATGAATGACCCGTTTATTATTTTGTAGGATTTAGCCTGTACGGCTTTATTTTTATACAATTTATAATTTTAGCTTTCCTGGCTAAAAATATAAGTGATTGATTTAAAGTAATTATATTTTTTTTAAGCTTGTTTAGTTAAATGATTGAATAGATTTTTTGGTATTCTACCCCCCAATAACAGCAATAAGTTAAGTAATGAAGTGTACAAAATTAAAGCGCTCTGCAACGTTTTTATACCAACTATGCGTAAATGAGACTTAGGTCTAGCTTACGAAGCATAAGGAAATACTTAAAATAGCGCCCAAATAATAATGGGGTTTAAGGGGTTCCAAATGCAATTAGAACGAATTCGTCATAGTGATTTACACAACAAAGTGATGTCTGCACAGCAGGCCAGTTTATTTATTAAAGACGGCATGACCGTAGGGATGAGTGGCTTTACTCGTGCCGGTGAAGCGAAAGCTGTACCACGTGCGCTTGCCGAGCGAGTACGTGAAAACCCAATGAAAATTAACCTAATGACGGGCGCGTCATTAGGTAACGACTTAGATAAGCTACTTACTGAATCAGGTGCGTTAGCGCGTCGTATGCCATTTCAGGTAGACAGCACATTACGTAAAGCAATTAACAACGGTGAGGTCATGTTTATTGACCAGCATTTATCTGAAACTGTTGAACAGTTACGTAATCATCAGTTAACTATGCCTGATGTAGCGGTGATTGAAGCCGTTGCTATTACAGAAGAAGGCCACATAGTACCAACAACGTCAGTAGGTAACTCAGCAAGTTTTGCTATTTTTGCCAAACAGGTAATTGTAGAAATTAACATGTTACATCAGCCAGAGCTTGAAGGGCTGCATGATATTTACATCCCTTCGTATCGTCCTACGCGTACTCCAGTGCCGCTCGTGAAAGTAGATGACCGTATCGGTAGTACTGCTATTCCAATCGATCCGGCTAAAATTGTGGGTATTGTATTTACCAATCAAAGTGACTCATTTTCAACAGTAACCGACCCAGATGCCGATACCGCCTCTATTGCACGCCATTTAGTTAACTTTTTTAAAGAAGAAGTAGCGCAACAGCGCATGCCTGCAAATTTAGGCCCATTACAAGCGGGTATTGGTAACATAGCCAATGCAGTCATGATGGGTTTATTAGACTCAGATTTTAAAGACCTCACTATGTACTCAGAGGTACTACAAGATTCTACCTTTGATTTAATTGATGCGGGTAAACTTAATTTTGCTTCTGGGTGTTCAATTATTTTATCAGAGCGTTGTAACGCACAAGTATTTAATAACCTTGAAAAGTACCGCGATAAGCTAGTACTTCGCCCACAAGAAATGTCGAACCACCCTGAAATTGTGCGTCGTTTAGGTATTATTGCAATTAACACGGCACTTGAGTTTGATATATATGGCAACGTTAACTCAACCCATGTATGCGGTACTAAAATGATGAACGGCATTGGTGGTTCAGGCGACTTTGCACGCAATGCGCATGTATCGGTGTTTGTAACTAAATCAATTGCTAAAGGCGGCGCTATTTCAAGCGTGGTACCTATGGTAAGCCATGTCGATCATACCGAGCACGATGTTGATATTTTAGTGACCGAGCAAGGCCTTGCTGATTTACGTGGATTAGCGCCACGCGAACGGGCTATTGAAGTAATTAAACACTGTGTACACCCCGATTATCGCAACGCTATGCTTGATTACTACGAGCGTGCTTGTGTACGTGGCGGCCATACGCCTCATATTTTAGAAGAAGCATTCAGCTGGCATACCCGCCTTGAACAACAAGGTACAATGAAGCAAAGCTAATACATAAAGCCCCGCATTTGCGGGGTTTTTACAAATACTTTTAATTTTGCTTTACAGAATGTTGTTATGACTTTGCCTATAAGGCGGTTTAAGTTTTTACTGTGTGCTGTAAAATAACAGCATATTTTTTACAGACTCGCTATGGCGAGCAACACATAGAGCAACCACAATGGAAAACAAACTAACTGCAATCGACACCCTCGCTGAACTTGAAAGTTTTTTACTGCAAGTTGAAAACGGCGGCTTAGGTTTAACCGGCGTAGCAGGCGTGGGCATGGCAACTAACAATGCTGACGGCAGCCGTTTTGTAGCCGTGTTTGATGACAAGCAACAACTTTTATTAGCACGCGAAATTACCGAAGAGATTTTCCAAAGCGGCCAAGACATGGTGCGCAACGGCGTAGGGCGTAAGCATTAACTCCTTGCTACTAATCTAAAAAGCGCCAAATGGCGCTTTTTTTGTGGTTTATTTGTAAGCGTCCGGCCAACCACACCTAGCAACACCATTTTTTGTATTTGAAAATACCTTCAACTTTTTATTGGAGGTCATTATGAATTCACCCATCCCTAAACGTTGGCTAGAAATCCTAGCGCTTCGCTCATCATTTACTGGAACGAATGAAGCGTTTTGCAAACACCATCAAGTATCTATCAGCTCGTTTTATAAATATAAAAGCATGCAACAGGTGAAATCTTCAGGTGCATCACCTCAATTTGTCCGAGTTGAGCAACAAACCCAACGCACACACGTCAGTATCACTGAGCAACCAACGATTAACTTTAATCCGCACACTGGCCAACTGACATTACCCACAACACTTAACTGTGATGCTATCGTCTCAATTATTAAAGGTCTATCAGCATGAATATGTTTGTTAATCCGCCCGAGGTGTACTTATGTGCTGAGCATGTGGACTTTCGTAAATCCATCAATGGCCTTGCGGCGTTGGTGGAATGTGAGCTTGAATTACCCGTGCTATCGGGCGCGCTGTTTGTGTTTTGTAATAAAAAGCGCGACAAGTTAAAGCTTCTCTATTGGGATAAGACAGGCTTTGCATTGTGGTACAAGCGGTTAGGTGCGACAAGAAGTCGCTTTGTTTACTGTTGAACTTTGATTCAACCCTTCGTATTGCCG
>NZ_JALNTK010000032.1:0-39520 GCF_023161865.1 Pseudoalteromonas sp. 2CM36K | reverse complement strand
AGGAGAGACTTGAACTCTCACATCCTAAGATACTGGAACCTAAATCCAGCGCGTCTACCAATTCCGCCACTCCCGCATCGAGTATGCAGGTCATACTGTTTTAGAACCTAAATCCAGCGTCTAATTCAAGACAACTGCCAATTCCGCCACTCCCGCATTATCACTTTGAATTAATCAAAGAAATGGTAGTTATTTTAAACTCTTCATTGAGCTGCAATTTTAACTCTTGCAGAGCCACTTCAAAAAAAGAAATGGTGGCTAAGACGGGATTTGAACCTGTGACCCCATCATTATGAGTGATGTGCTCTAACCAGCTGAGCTACTTAGCCATTGTTGGCTGGGATACCAGGATTTGAACCTGGGAATGCCAGGATCAAAACCTGGTGCCTTACCGCTTGGCGATATCCCAACAATAAAAAATTGATAGTTTTAATTCTTATCAAGAATATGGTGCGGAAGGAGAGACTTGAACTCTCACATCCTAAGATACTGGAACCTAAATCCAGCGCGTCTACCAATTCCGCCACTCCCGCATCGAGTATACAGGTAACAATGTTTTAGAACCTAAATCCAGCGTCTAATTCAAGACAACTGCCAATTCCTCAACTCCCGCATTATCACTTTGAATAAATCAAAGAAATGGTAGTTATTTTAGACTCTTCATTGAGCAACAAAAAATAAATGGTGGCTAAGACGGGATTTGAACCTGTGACCCCATCATTATGAGTGATGTGCTCTAACCAGCTGAGCTACTTAGCCATCTTTTTTGTTAACACTTCATCGCTGAGTGCGGGGCGTATTATGCTGATATGCCCCAAATTCGTCAACACCTTTTTTGCAAAAAAACACTTAAGTTGGTTTGTTTGCAGGAAAAATAGGCTAACCGGCTACTTTTTAATTAAAACGTTGCTTTTTTAACACTCTTTGTGAGCTTTGTATTGTAATTTGGCTTTGCCTTACAATTCTAAGCCTATAGTAAGGGTAGACTAATTATTACTTTTATTCGGCTGAAAAATAAAAAGGCTCGTAAAAACGAGCCTTTAAAAACAATGAGCCACTTAACGTAGTGCAATGTTTAATTATACGTTGAACAAGAAGTTCATTACATCGCCATCTTTAACGATGTACTCTTTACCTTCTTGGCGCATTTTACCTGCTTCTTTTGCACCGCTTTCACCTTTAAATGCAATAAAGTCATCAAAAGCAATTGTTTGTGCGCGGATAAAGCCACGTTCAAAGTCGGTATGAATTTTACCCGCTGCTTGTGGCGCTGTTGCACCTACTGGGATAGTCCATGCACGTACTTCTTTTACACCCGCAGTAAAGTAAGTTTGCAAATGTAGTAGCTCATAGCCACCACGAATAACAAGGTTAAGTCCTGGCTCTTCAAGACCAAGGTCAGCCATAAACTCTAATTTGTCTTCTTCGTCAAGCTCAGATAGCTCAGATTCGATAGCTGCACACACAGGCACAACAACCGCATCTTCAGCAGCCGCTATTTCACGGACACGATCAAGTAGTGGGTTATTTTCAAATCCGTCTTCAGCCACGTTAGCAATATACATAGTTGGCTTGATAGTTAAGAAGTTAATAGGCGCAATGGCTGCTTTTTCTTCTTTTGTTAGCGCTAAAGAACGTAAAGTTAAGCCTTCATCAAGATGCACTTTTACTTTTTCAAGTACCGCATTTTGCTCTTTTGCGTCTTTATCGCCACCTTTTGCTTTTTTCGCATTACGGAATATTGCTTTATCAGCACTGTCCATATCAGCAAGTACTAGCTCGGTGTTGATCACGTCAATATCGTCCGCAGGGTCGATAGTACCAGCAACGTGAATAACGTTTTCATCTTCAAAACAACGAACTACATGGCCAATCGCATCTGTTTCACGAATATTTGCTAAAAACTGATTGCCTAGGCCTTCACCTTTCGATGCACCTTTAACTAAACCTGCAATATCCACAAATTCCATACTAGTTGTAATAATACGTTGCGGGTTAACAATTTTAGCAAGTTCGTCTAGGCGAGGATCTGGCACCGGTACCACACCTGTATTAGGTTCAATGGTACAAAAAGGAAAGTTAGCGGCTTCAATACCCGCTTTAGTCAATGCATTGAAAAGTGTTGATTTACCAACATTAGGCAAGCCAACGATGCCACATTTAAAACCCATAGTAAGATACCTTGTTTAGATTCGTTTAATACGTGCGACCGTATACCCAAAAATTAGGGTTTAAACGAATGTAGTCTGTTTTGTGCTTTTAACACACCGTCTTTAGCAAGTATTTCCATACAACGAACTGCTTCATCAACTGCGGCATCCATTTTTTCTTGATCGTCCTTGGCTGCTTTACCAAGCACCCAACCGGTGACCATTTCGCGATGTCCTGGATGACCTACACCTATGCGTAAGCGCATAAAGTCTTTTTGATTTGCCATTTTTGCAATAATGTCTTTTAAGCCATTATGACCGCCATGTCCGCCGCCTTTTTTTAATTTAGCAACGCCCGGGTCTAAATCCAATTCATCATGGGCAACAAGTATGTCTTCCACGGGGATTTTAAAAAAATTGGCTAAACTACTCACCGCTTTGCCACTTAAGTTCATGTAAGTGGTGGGGATCAGTAATTTGAATTCTTTGCCTTGAATAATCACTTTACCAGTAAGGCCGTGATATTTAGGGTCGTGTTTTAGCGTGCAGTTGTAGCGTGCAGCGAGTTCTTGAATGAACCAAGCACCTGCGTTGTGGCGTGTATTTGCGTATTCGGGGCCTGGATTAGCCAGGCCCACAAGCATTTGAATAGAATTCAAGGTGCGAGACCTTAAATATTATTCTGCAGCGTCTGAAGCGTCGTCTTCAGTTGGAGCTGCTTTGTTAGCTTTGATAGTAACGATAGACTGATCGTGGCCTTCGCCTTTACCAAGCTCAACAGATTGAACACCTTTAGGGAACGCAAGATCTGTAAGGTGGATTGAATCACCAGCAACAAGATCAGATACGTCTACTTCGATGAATTCTGGAAGTGACTTAGGAAGACAAGAAATCTCAACTTCAGTTAACTGGTGAACAACAGTTGCACCTAACTTAGTTACTTTCTCTTCACCGATGAAGTGTAAAGGAACCTTAGTTACTAGTTTATGAGTTGCGTCTACACGTTGGAAATCAAGGTGAGTAAGCTTAGGCTTGAAAGGGTGACGTTGGATATCTTTTAAGATTGCTTCAACTTTCTCGCCACCTACATTTAATGTAAGGATGTGAGTGTAAAAGCCTTCGTCTTCTTGTGCTTTGATCATATCTTTATGAGCAAAAGTAAGCGATACCGCTTCTTTATCAGCTCCATAAAGGATTGCCGGCACTTTGTCTTCGCGACGTAGGCGGCGGCTCGCACCAGTACCAGTTTCTACGCGAAGTTCAGCGTCATAAGTATAAGTTGTGTTAGACATGATGTCTCCAATAATTAAAAGTGTTAGGGCCTTTGCGACCAAGGTCCCTAGCCAAAAGGCGCGCTATCATACCACTGCGGGTTTATAAAATAAACATCGCTTACAAAAAAAGCGCCAAAAGGCGCTTTTATACTCATTAATGTTTAACTTTAGTGTTCAAACATTGCCGAGATAGATTCTTCGTTGCTAATGCGACGAATAGTCTCTGCTAACATATCTGCAAGTGTTAATACTTTTACAATATCAAGCGCTTTTAGTTCGTCAGACAGTGGAATTGAGTCAGTTACAATCACTTCATCAATCACAGAGTTACGTAAGTTTTCTGCAGCTGTACCAGAAAGAATAGGGTGAGTAGCGTAAGCAAATACGCGTTTAGCACCATGCTCTTTAAGAGCTTCAGCTGCTTTACACAATGTACCACCGGTATCAATCATGTCATCAACAATAATACAATCACGACCTTCAACGTCACCAATAATATGCATTACTTGAGAAACGTTAGCTTGAGGGCGACGTTTATCAATAATAGCTAGGTCGGTATCGTTTAATAGTTTTGCAATTGCTCGGGCACGTACAACACCACCAATATCAGGTGATACAACAACCACGTCATCAAAGTCGCGGTTTTTCATATCTTCTAATAATACCGGGCTGCCAAATACGTTATCTACTGGTACATCGAAGAAGCCTTGGATTTGCTCAGCATGTAAATCAACCGTAAGAACGCGGTCAACACCTACACTTGATAAGAAATCTGCAACCACTTTAGCTGTAATTGGCACACGCGCAGAACGTACACGACGATCTTGACGAGCATAACCAAAATAAGGAATAACAGCAGTGATACGACCGGCAGATGCACGGCGTAGCGCATCAACCATAACGATAAGTTCCATTAGGTTATCGTTAGTAGGGGCACAGGTTGATTGTAAGATAAAAACATCCGAGCCACGAACATTTTCATTAATTTGAACACTGATCTCACCGTCACTAAAACGGCCAACAACAGCATCGCCTAATTCAATATATAAACGTTTTGCAACTTTTTGAGCTAGGTCAGGTGTTGCGTTACCAGCGAAGAGCTTCATGTCAGGCACGGTAGGGTTCCTCAGGCACTGAATTTTTGGACTAACTTACATTGAATGAACAAAGTAGGTTAACTTATGATTACTTGTACGTTACTTCATTTATCAATGATGGCGGCTAACTCCGTGTGAGCAGGAGAAGTATTAACGCTTGATGCGATAAATCCCTGCCAAGTATGGGGGAGGTTAGCAAGTACATCTTGTGCTTGAACTTGACTAGCAAATTCAACAAAACAACATGAACCTGTTCCGGTCATCTTTGATGGGGCGTATTTTAGCAACCACTGCAGGGTTTTTTCAACCTCGGGACACAGCTTTTTCACTAAAGGCTCACAATCGTTAGTTAAAACCTGCTGTTGCCAGTCACCTAAAAGTTTAGGCGTGTCACGTTTTAAATCGGGGTGAGTAAATATTTGTGCAGTACTGACATGCTGGTTTGGAAAAACTACGCAGTACCATTTTTGTGGCAATTTAACATACTCTAATTGCTCGCCAACGCCATGTGCTATGGCACTTTTACCTTTAATGAATACAGGCACATCAGCACCGAGTTTCAAGCCTAAATCTGCAAGTTCATCTAGTGTAAGAGCGGTATTCCATAGTGTATTTAGCGCTAAAAGTGTTGTTGCGGCATCGGATGAACCACCACCAACACCTCCGCCCATAGGCAAACGTTTAGTTAAATTTATTTTTGCACCTAAATTCACTTTACACTGAGTTTGCAATAATAAAGCTGCTTTATAAATTAAGTTGTCAGTTAGTGCAATGCCATGGATGTCACCGCTAATACTAATATTTTTATCATTAGTAAGCGTAAAATGGAGCTCGTCGCCATAGTTCAAAAATGTAAACAGGGTTTCTAATTCATGATAGCCATCATCACGGCGACCATTAATATGTAAAAATAAATTTAGCTTCGCCGGCGCAATCAGCGAAAGTTCAAAGGGAGTATTCATAATTAGTTAAACTGCCAATCGTAGAGTTTGATTTTAATTTTAATCTTTTCATGTGTTAAGGTTAGCGCGTTAGGTAACCAAAAACCGTGTTTTTGTATGTAACTGGTGTAGTTTATTTGCCATTTTTTGCCAGCGCCATCAAACCATAACACGCTTTTAGCACGGCCTAATTGATCGACTTCTAAGGTTTGATCGTCAATAGTGGCTTTTAACCATGGGCCGGCGTTATTTACCGGTAAAGTAAACCCCGTTAAGCGTTGTAAAAGTCTACTCGCATTAGTATCAAAATACGGTTGGTCATCAAATATTAATTCAGCCCCCACTGCGGTTTGTTTGAGCGATAAAATTCGGGTGCCAATAAATGTGGTTAACACTAAATGATTACTATTTTGTGTTTGTTGCCAATTTAAGTTAGCAGATTGGCGCTCATTAGGGCTAATAAACGCTAATTTACCTTCCACCTGCCAAGTTTTTTGTGTACTAAGACGTAACTTCCAGTCTTCGTAAGCTTCTGTATTGTAGTTGTTTTTATTGGCGCAGCCCGTTAAAAAAATAAATAACAGGGTTAAAATAAAATATTGTCGAGTCAAATGTTGTTCCTTACTTTCCATATTCCTGAGATTTTTGATAAAATTGCCGCCTATGTAGTAGGGCTCAGCAATATTTGGCAGATATGACCATAATAGCACTTGGTATTAATCACAAAACCGCATCCGTAGAATTACGAGAAAAAGTGGCCTTTTCGCCTGAGCAAATTTCAGAGGCGCTACAACAATTAAGTGGCCATGCCGACTTTAATGAAGCGGTTATTGTCTCTACCTGTAATCGCACTGAAGTGTATTGTAGCCTTGCGCAGCAAAATTCCCAAACATTGTTGCAATGGTTGGCCAGTTTCCATGGTTTAGATGAACATGAACTGAGTAAAAATATCTACTGTCATGAAGACAGCGCTGCAATAAACCATTTGATGCGTGTAGCCTGTGGGCTTGACTCGCTGGTGTTAGGCGAACCACAAATTTTAGGGCAAATAAAACAAGCCTATAATAGTGCCAAAACTCATGATGCAGTGGGCGTTACGTTTGATCGTTTGTTTCAAAAAACGTTTTCGGTGGCAAAAGAAGTCCGTACCGAAACCAACATTGGTGCCAGTGCAGTATCGGTTGCCTTTGCGGCAGTTAATTTAGCAAAGCATATTTATGGAAAGCTGGATAAAACCAAAGTGTTACTCATTGGTGCCGGTGAAACCATAGAGCTGGTAGCAAAACATTTATACCAAAATGAACCGCAAAAAATTACTGTTGCCAACAGAACAATAGAAAGAGCGCGCAGTTTAGCCGATGAAGTATCAGCTGATGTTATTGCGTTGGCACAATTGCCTGAACGTTTGCATCAAGCTGATATTGTGATTAGCTCCACCGCCAGCACTTTACCTATTATTGGTAAAGGTGTAGTTGAGCAAGCACTTAAACAACGCCGCTATAAGCCGATGCTGTTTATTGATATAGCTGTACCACGCGATATTGAAAGCCAAGTCGGTGAACTCGACGACGCCTACTTGTACTCGGTCGATGACTTACAAGCCATTGTTAGTGAAAACATGGCTGCTCGTGAACAAGCGGCTGAGCAAGCACAAATTATTATTAGTGAGCGCACCAAAGAGTTTTTTATGTGGTTGCGCTCGCTTGATTCAGTGGATTTAATTCGCCATTACCGTAATGATGTACAAACAACAAAAGCAGAACTTGTAGATAGGGCGCTTAGTCAGCTAAATACAGGTAAAGATGCAGAAAAAGTAATTTTAGAGCTGGCCAATAAATTAACCAATCGCTTAATGCACGCGCCTACCCGTGCCATCCAAGATGCAGCGAAAAAAGGTGAAGTGGCTCAGTTAAACCAATTGAAAAAAATGTTAGGTATAGATCAGGAATAACAGTTAAATGAAAGAGTCCGTTTATCGTAAATTAGAAACCTTAGTTGAGCGCTACGAAGAAGTTCAAGCGCTACTAAGTGACCCATCGGTCATTAGTGATCAAAACCGCTTCCGTACTCTTTCAAAAGAATACTCTGAGCTTGAAGAAGTGGTGAAAACGTTTTTAGCATACCAGCAAGCACAAGAAGACTTGAGTAGCGCTGAAGAAATGCTAAAAGATTCAGATCCTGAAATGCGCGAAATGGCACAAGAAGAATATAAAGAAGCAAAAGCACAGATTTCGACTTTAGAAGACGACATTCAAGTGCTTATGTTGCCTAAAGATCCGAGAGACAACAACAATGTATTTTTAGAGGTTCGTGCAGGAACAGGGGGCGATGAAGCTGCTATTTTTGCTGGCGACTTATTCAGAATGTACAGCCGTTACGCAGAAACAAAAAAATGGAAAGTAGAGGTTGTTACCACCAACGAAGGTGAGCACGGTGGTTACAAAGAAGTAATTGCTAACATCAGCGGTGAAGGTGTTTATGGGCAATTAAAATTTGAATCAGGCGTGCACCGTGTACAGCGCGTCCCAGAAACTGAGTCACAAGGGCGCGTACATACCTCCGCCTGTACTGTTGCTGTAATGGCTGAAGTACCAGAAGCAGAAGCCATCGAAATCAATACGGCCGATATTAAAGTTGATACCTTTAGAGCATCGGGCGCAGGTGGTCAGCACGTTAATAAAACCGACTCTGCCATTCGTATTACCCATTTACCAACCGGTGTTGTGGTTGAGTGTCAAGATGAGCGCTCTCAACATAAAAACCGTGCAAAAGCGATGTCGGTATTGGCGGCGCGTTTGCAACAGGCTGAAGATGAAAAACGTCATGCTGCTGAGGCGTCTGAACGTCGTAATTTAGTGGGCAGTGGCGATCGTTCTGAGCGTATTCGCACATACAACTACCCGCAGGGGCGTATTACCGATCACCGTATTAACTTAACGCTTTATCGTTTAAACGAAGTGGTAGCCGGTGATTTAGGTGCTGTGGTTGAGCCGCTAATGCAAGAGCATCAGGCCGACTTATTAGCAGCGATGGGCGACGATTAATTGTGAACCTCACTGTTGAAAACGCTATTACTACCGGTGCTAATTTATTAGCATCAAGTAGTGATAGCGCAAAGTTAGATGCTCAAGTACTACTGCTTAATATTTTACAAAAGCCACGTAGTTATTTATTTACTTGGCCAGAAAAACAATTAACGGATGAGCAATCACAAGCGTTTGAGCGTGCATGTGAGCGTCGTTTAAACGGCGAGCCTGTTTCGCACATTACAGGGTATCGTGAGTTTTGGAGTTTACAGCTTGAAGTAAATCCAACAACGCTCATTCCTCGCCCTGATACAGAAACCTTAGTTGAGCTTGCGCTTTCATGTAATGTACCAAATGACGCCAAAGTGCTCGATTTAGGCACAGGCACTGGAGCAATTGCACTTGCGCTTGGTAGTGAAATGCCTACATGGGATATTATTGCCGTTGATCGTATTGATGATGCGGTAGCACTGGCCAAACGTAATCAAAAACGATTAGCGATAAATAATGTGTGTGTTAAACAAAGCAATTGGTTTAGCGCGTTAAATAATAAAAAATTTGATCTAATTGTAACCAACCCTCCCTATATAGAATATAACGATAAACACTTGCATCAAGGTGATGTGCGCTTTGAGCCTTTGTCTGCATTGGTTGCAGATGATGCTGGATTAGCTGATATTAAACAAATAATTACACAATCACGTGACTATTTACATTCTAATGGCTATCTTTTAATTGAACACGGATTTGAGCAAAGTGCAGCTGTTCGCCATATATTCAACCAAATGGCGTTTATAAATGTAAGCACAGTGAAAGATCTTGGTAATAACGACCGCGTAACTTTCGGACAATGGCCTTAACTTATTAAAAATAGCCCCGTTGTTTGTTTGCATATGTTTTAAGGAACTCTTTGTGATGGAAGATTTTTTATTTTCAAATGAACAACCACCTGAAGTAGTAAGTGAAGAGCAAGGAACATGGAAAGTTCTAATTGTTGATGATGAACCCGAGGTTCATGCTGTTACGCGTTTAGCGTTGAGTGATTTTAAGTTTCAAGATAGACGCTTGGAGTTTATTAGTGCTTATTCCGGCGCAGAAGCGAAAAAGTTGATTGATGATCATCCTGATGCCGCCATCATCCTACTCGATGTTGTTATGGAAACAGACGATGCGGGTTTGCAAGTAGCAAAATACATTCGTGATACCGTTAAAAATAATTATATTCGCATTATTCTACGAACCGGGCAGCCAGGCCAAGCACCCGAGCGCCAAGTAATCGTAAATTACGATATTAATGACTATAAATCTAAAACTGAACTCACCGCACAAAAATTATTCACCGTTATGATGGCAAGTCTTCGCTCGTATCGTGATATTATTTCGATTGAGCAATCGCGTGAGGGACTAGAAAAAATAATCACTGCTTCGCGCAATATTTTTGCAACCCATTCAATGGATAACTTTATTGAAGGCGTGATGCAGCAGCTCACTTCTTTACTAAACGTTGCTGATGAAGCCATGTATGCTACCACCTTAGTTGCACAAAATCCGTCAGAGGAGATGAATAAAAAACTGATTGTTTGCTCTGGTACCGGTGATTTTGCGAAGCGCGAGGGAGAAGAGCTAGAAACCGTACTACCAGAAGACCAACTGTTAGCGTGCCAAGAGGCCCTTGCTAATAAAGCAATTGTGTATAGAGATGATTATTTGTTTGCTTATTGCAGCAGTAAATTTAACCATAATTCAATGTTGTTTGTATCAGGTGTGCCGTCAAAGTTGACGGATACACAACGAAACTTAATTGAAATCTTTTCTCAAAATGTGCAGTTGGCATTTGAAAATGTGCAGTTACACACTGAAGTTGAAGCCACACAACAAGAGCTTGTTTATCGTTTAAGTGAAGCCGTTGAACAGCGCTCGTGCGAAACGGGTAATCATGTAAAACGGGTTGCTTATATTTGTTATGAATTAGCATTAGCCTACGGCTTATCTGAAGAGCAAGCGAATTTAATTCGCTTTGCATCGCCTTTACATGATGTGGGTAAAATAGGTATTCCGGATGCAATTTTAAATAAGCCTGACAAGTTAAACAGCGAAGAGTGGGAAGTTATGAAAACTCATGCTGGAAAAGGCTATGCTATTTTGAAAGATTCACCACGTAAAATAGTCAGCGCAGGGGCATTAATCGCACAGCAGCACCACGAAAAGTGGGATGGTTCTGGTTACCCTAGTGGATTAAAGGGGGAGCGTATTGATATTTTTGCCAGAATAGTGGCATTGGCTGATGTGTATGATGCACTGCGCCATAAACGTTGTTATAAAGGTGCGTGGACACTTGAAGAAGCGGTTGCGGAGATAAACGCAAATAAAGGAACGCATTTTGATCCTAAACTTGTTGATGTATTTAATGATAAGCTTGAAGACCTCGAAGCGGTACTTTCACGCTTTCCTGACAAAACACATAACTAAACAGAAGTAACAATACCTATGGATTATTTAGCATTAAAACACTCACACATGGCCATTGCGCTAGTGAGTATTATTTTATTTTACGTACGTTCTTTTTCTCGTATGGGCAGTGGCAGCCTTGCCAAAAATAAGTTGGTTTTTATTGGTAGCCACAGTATAGACACTTTATTGATTGTTTCAGCCATCGGTTTAATGGCAATGGCTAAAATAAACCCATTAGAGCAGCTTTGGTTATTAGAAAAAATTATTCTAGTTATCGTTTATATTGTTGTGGGTATTATTAGTGCTAAACAAACGACAACCGTTCCAAAAGTCGTATTTTTAGTACTTAACACCGCTGTTATTTCAGCTATTGGTTACTTAGCAACAGCTAAAGCCCCGCTGTTGTTATAATTAACAATGCCTATTTAAGCTTTGCACACCAAAGGTGTAAAGCTTACCTCTTCAATTCATTTCTGATTATTGGTATCTAGCTTTAAAATTAGGTAAACTACGTCCTCGTTTTCTAGAATGTTGTAGTATGAATGACCACCCTCGGGTTTGATGAACACGATGAATCTTATATAGAAGATACTTACGATGATTTTTTGCCGCCGGCTATATATCGTTGTATCAAAGCGGAAGCTAAATGGGATTCTCAAATAGACTTAACACCAAGTCTTGAAATACTCACTGCGTTTGAGCAGCAAATAGAGTCTATTTGTCAGCAGATGCCGGACGAACACGATCGCCTAGATAAACTACTTGATAGCTTTTATAGTGAGTGGCTATTTAGTGCATCAAGCTTGAAAGTTCCTGAGTATAAGTTAAATAGCATCAGCTATACCTTGTCTATGCGCAGTGGCACACCGACAACCTTAGCTATTTTGTTATGCCACTTTTTACAGCATGCTAAACTCGATGCCAGTGTAAGTATAACTCAAGGCGAAGTGGGCATTCACGTCGCAATGAGTGATGAAGAGGGTTATCTTGTTGACCCTAGCAGTGGCCAACAAAGTTGGTACATCATTCCTGAAAATATTGATGAAGAAAATCCTCAAGAACAAGAGCCTTTAGAGCTTATTTTTGAAGACGAAGTGTATAAATTATTTTTAGCGCAGCAAAAATGGTCTTTCATTAGTGAAAATAAATTTGGTCATGCGTTAACTTGCGTCGATTTATTAATGGAAATATTAGGTGATGATCCCTATGAGCGACGCGACAGAGGTTATTTACTAAATCAGCTTGGCTGCCCTAAAATGGCACGAGATGATTTACAGTTTTTTGTTGATGAATGTCCTGATGATCCTGCTATTGAAATCATTCTACATCAAATTGAAGAACTTGAAGACAATCATAAAACTCACCACTAAGAATAAAAAATAGGAAATGTTATGGCTGATCCCCAAACTGCATTAATTACCAATGATGCCGTTGTACTTGGTTTATTGGCGATTATTTTAGGGTTTATTTTCAAAACCTCAAATAGTCAACGCCCAGGTCTTGTGGCATTTTATAAATATGTACCGGCATTATTGTTGTGTTATTTTTTGCCGTCATTGTTAAATACCTTTGGTATTGTTGATGGTTCTCAATCTAACGTGTATTACGTCGCTTCGCGATATTTACTGCCTGCGTGTTTAATTTTGCTTACCATCAGTATTGATTTAAAAGCGATTATTAATTTAGGTCCTAAAGCATTAATTATGTTTTTAACCGGCACCGCAGGTATTGTGATTGGTGGCCCATTAGCTATTTTAATAATGAGTGCTGTTTATCCAGAAGCGGTAGGTGGACATGGCCCTGACGCTGTTTGGCGTGGTATGACAACCATTGCAGGTAGCTGGATTGGTGGCGGTGCAAACCAAGCATCTATGAAAGAAATGTTTGAAGTGGGTGGCGATATTTTCTCAGCCATGGTCACCGTGGATGTGATAGTGGCTAATTTATGGATGGCAGTATTATTATTAATGGCAGCTAATCATAAAGCGATTGACGCTAAAGCCGGTGCAGATACCACCGCGATTGAAGACTTAAAGCAACGTGTTGAAAAATACCATGCAGAGCATGCGCGTATGCCAACGCTAAATGATTACATGATGATTATAGCTATTGCCTTTGGTATTACCGGTTTAGCGCACTTTTGTGCAGATATTTTAGGACCCTTCTTTGCCAATAATTATGCGTGGGCAAAAGAATACAGTTTAAACAGTAAGTTCTTTTGGCTTATTGTTATATCAACGACGATAGGTATTTGCTTATCGTTTACCAAAGTACGCCATATTGAGGCGTTTGGTTCATCGAAAGTGGCGTCAGCCTTTTTGTATATTTTAGTGGCATCGATTGGCCTGCATATGAATGTAATGGCGATTTTTGATTCACCGATGTATTTTGTTATTGGTGCAATTTGGATGTTAACTCACGCAAGTTTAATGCTCATTGTGGCTAAATTAATTAAAGCGCCGTTATTTTATATGGCTGTTGGCTCACAGGCCAATGTAGGTGGCGCAGCGTCTGCCCCTGTTGTGGCCGCTGCGTTTCATCCGTCACTGGCACCGGTCGGCGTATTATTAGCTGTACTAGGCTATGGTGTAGGTACATATATGGCGTATATTTGTGGATTAATGATGCAAGCAGTTGCACCATAAGGAATTAAAATGAACAACCAAGTTATTAATATCAATGAAATAGAACTGGCAAATAATAAACCTTTTGTTTTATTTGGTGGCATGAATGTGCTTGAATCACGAGACTTAGCGATGCGTATTGCCGAGCATTATGTTGAAGTGACCACTAAATTAAATATTCCTTATGTATTCAAAGCATCATTTGATAAAGCCAATCGCTCGTCCATCAATTCTTATCGTGGTCCAGGCATGGAAGAAGGCTTAAAGATATTTGAAGAGATTAAAAATACCTTTAATATTGCGCTTATCACCGATGTGCATGAACCTCATCAGGCAGCACCGGTTGCAGAGGTTGTTGATGTTATTCAGCTACCGGCGTTTTTGGCTCGTCAAACAGACTTGGTGGTTGCAATGGCTAAAACAGGCGCGATTATTAATGTGAAAAAGCCACAGTTTTTAGCCCCACATGAAATGCGTCATATCATTACTAAATTTAATGAAGCCGGAAATAATAATGTAGCCTTGTGTGAACGTGGTTCAAGCTTTGGTTACAACAACCTAGTGGTTGATATGCTGGGCATGGATGATATGAAAACCATGGCTCCCGTTATATTTGATGCCACTCATGCGCTGCAGCGT
This sequence comes from Pseudoalteromonas sp. 2CM36K, assembly GCF_023161865.1. Classification (NCBI taxonomy): domain Bacteria; kingdom Pseudomonadati; phylum Pseudomonadota; class Gammaproteobacteria; order Alteromonadales; family Pseudoalteromonadaceae; genus Pseudoalteromonas; species Pseudoalteromonas sp. 2CM36K. The sequence continues at coordinate 25,318 of NZ_JALNTK010000032.1, read as the reverse complement.
CCTGGCGGTCGAGCTGACTCAGCCGATGGTCGTCGTGCTCAAGCAGCAGAACTTGCCCGTAGCGGTATGGCACTGGGTATTGCAGGCTTATTTATTGAAGCACACCCCAATCCAAATGAAGCAAAATGTGATGGCCCCTGTGCATTAGCATTGAGCAAGTTAGAAGGGTACTTATCGCAAATGAAAGCGGTTGATGATCTAATCAAAAGCTTTGCTCCCCTTGATACCAGTGCTAGTGATTTATAAAGAAGTGATTAACTCATTAAAAAGCGACTTAGGTCGCTTTTTTTGTGGCTTGAATATACTCTTTCCCAGCATAGGTATATAATTCACCGCATAAGAAAAACTAATTCTAAGCTTGGTTGCCATGTCAAGACGAGTTCCTCCATTAAACGCGCTGAAAGCTTTTGAAGCTGCAGCACGTCATTTAAGCTTTACTAAAGCCGCAGAAGAGTTGTATGTCACGCAAGCTGCGGTGAGTCATCAAATAAAAACGCTTGAAGAGCATTTAGGCTTAAAGCTGTTTTTACGTAAAAATCGCTCGTTATTATTAACCGAAGAAGGCCAAGGTTATTTTTTAGATATTAAAGAAATTTTTACTCAGCTAATAGATGCAACTGAAAAGCTACTAGCCCGTGGTGCCAAAGGCTCGTTAACCGTAAGTTTAACCCCCAGTTTTGCGATTCAATGGCTTATTCCTCGATTGAGCTTATTTAACGAATTACACCCAGAAATTGATGTGCGAATTAAAGCCCAAGATCAGGATGAAAACTCGTTAACAGACGATGTTGATATCTCAATTTATTATGGTCGCGGTCATTGGAGTGGGGTGCAAGCCTATAAACTGCACACTGAGTATTTAGTGCCGTTATGTAGCCCATTACTGTTAAATGGCCCCAGAGCGCTTAACCAACCCAGTGATTTAGCAAACCATACCTTGCTACATGACACCACCCGTAAAAACTGGAAAACCTGGATGAAAACCGCCGGCGTACGTAATGTACAAGTTAACCAAGGACCTATATTTAGTCATTCATCTATGGTGTTACAAGCTGCGGTACATGGCCAAGGTGTTGCAATTGGTAACAGCGTACTAGCAAAACCAGATATTGATGCCGGACGTTTAGTGATCCCGTTCAATCACAGTTTAGAGAGTAAGAATGCCTATTACTTAGTGATCCGTGAGTCACAAAATGAGTTAGGCAAAATTGTATCGTTTAAAGACTGGATGTTAAGTTTAGTTGAGCAGGAGCAAGAATATTAATGAGCATCGAATGGGTTAGAAGTAGTCAGCAACCGGCAATCGCACAGTTTATATTTGCTCATGGCGCAGGGGCTGGCAGTGATTCTGAGTTTATGCAAATCATGGCTAAACATCTCAGTGAGTACGGTATTGACGTTGGCTTGTTTGATTTTGAATATATGCAAATTGCTAAACAAACTAACAAACGTCGCCCACCAGATCGAGCGCCTAAACTACTTACTTATTTTGAACATATAGTGACTCAAGCTGATGCAAATTTACCGCTATTTATAGGGGGTAAATCAATGGGCGGGCGCGTGGCATCGATGCTTGCCTGTTCGACCTCTCATCCTGTTTTAGGTGTGCTTGCGTTTGGTTATCCGTTTCATCCTCCGGGCAAGCCAGAAAAACTGCGTACAGATCATTTTGCAGACATACCGTGTCCTTTTTTAGTATTACAGGGGGAAAGGGATACCTTTGGCACCCGCGAAGAGCTTGCCACAATGGTCATGCCAAAGCAGCCAAAGTATATATGGTTAACGGATGGTGACCACTCACTAAAACCGCGTAAAAAAAGTGGCGTGACTGAGCAGGAAAACCTGAATGCTGCAGCAATACAGGCAGCAAGCTTTATAAAGAATACGCTTGAAAATTTAAAAGAGGATAAACATGATTAAACTATTTTTATTAGCAGGCAGCTTTTTTTGCATGCTTTCAGTGATACTGGGCGCATTTGCTGCTCATGGTCTGAAAGGTCGTTTATCAGAGTACTCCATTGGTATTTTTAAAACCGCCGCTGAGTATCAAATGGTACATGGGCTGGCGTTAATTGCAGTGGCTATTTTAATTAAGTGGGGTATGCACCTCAGCATGGCGGGTAGCTTTTTTATTGCCGGTACATTGTTATTTAGTGGCAGCTTATACTTATTGGCCTTAACAGGGTTGAAGTGGCTGGGCCCAATTACCCCCTTGGGTGGGCTGTGCTTTATTATTGGTTGGATAGTTATTTTAGTGCAAGTTGCACGATTTAAGTTTTAAAGAGTTTAAGGGTTAATATGTCTAGTGTTGTGATTTACTGTCGTAGTGGTTTTGAAAACGATGCCGCTGCTGAAATAACGTTTCACGCTGCCGAACAAGGATTTGCTGGGTATGTAAAAGCAAAACCAAATACCGGTTATGTTATTTATGAATGTTTTGAAGCGCAGCACAGCGACGAAATAATCAAAAAAGTTGATTTTAAAAATATGGTATTTGCACGCCAATGGTTTGCCGGTAACCTAATTGAAAATATGCCCGTAGAAGATAGAGTAGGCGCTATTGTAGATGCTGCAAAAGATTTTACTTTGTGTTCTGAGCTGCGTGTCGAAACCCCCGATACCAACGAGGGCAAAGAGTTACTGACTTTTTGTAAAAAAATATCAACTCCGCTTAAAAAAGCCCTTGAGAAACAAAACACCGTATTGCGTGAACCAAAAGCAAATCGCCCAGTAATGCATGTGCTGTTTTTAGCTAATAATACTGCGTATGTGGGTTACTCATATAGTTATAACAATTCTCCTTTTTTTATGGGGATCCTACGTTTACGTATGCCAAGCGATGGCCCAAGTCGTTCAACGCTTAAGTTAGATGAAGCGTTTAACGTGTTTATTCCTGAGCAAGAGCGTGAGTCGCGGGTACAAGCTGGGATGCGCAGCGTTGACTTAGGTGCATGCCCAGGTGGCTGGACTTATCAGTTAGTTCGCCGTGGTATGTTTGTTAGTGCGATAGATAACGGCCCAATGAATGAAAGTTTAATGGAAACGGGTCAAGTAAAGCATTTTAGGGAAGATGGTTTTAAATACCGTCCAGAAAAAAGAAACATCACTTGGTTGGTTTGCGATATGGTAGAAAAGCCGACTAAAGTGACTAACTTGATGATTGACTGGGCTGTAAACGCCTATGCAAAAGAGCTTATTTTTAATCTAAAATTACCGATGAAAAAACGCTTTGATAGTGTGTATGAATGTTTAAAAATGATCAGAGAAGAAATGGCGAAGTACGGCATAAGCTATGAACTTCAAGCAAAGCATTTATACCATGATCGTGAAGAAATAACGGTGCACTTAAATGTAACTAAAGTGCCACAGAGCTTATATAGTTAATATATTAGCGATCATAAAAAAATGGGCCAGGTGGCCCATTTTTTATTTTAACTACGGTATTGTGGTCGGTAATTTTCAACCCATAATCGTGTGGCACCACATACCGCCACAGGCATAACAATTAAATTTATAAATGGGATAGCGGTTAGCAGCATCACGGCAAAGCCAAACCCATAAGATAACCCTTGTTTGCTTTTTAAGTCATTTTTCATTTGTGTAAAGCTAATTTTGTGATTATCAAAAGCATAATCTTTATATTGCACTGCATACATCCAGCAGGTAAAAAGCACCCATAGCACTTGGCCTATCACAGGTAGTACCCACAATAAAATAAAAAAGCCGATAGCGCGTGGGAGGTAGTAGCAAAGCTTAGTCCATTCCCGGCCCAGCATTCGCGGAACATCTTTAACTAAATCAGCTAATCCGTCGTCGTTAATTTTTTGACCAGTTAAATAAAGCTCTACCTTTTCACTTAGTAAGCCATTGAAAGGTGCGGCGATAAAGTTAGTAATAACGGTAAATAACATACTGTAAGTAAACAGCACCACCAGCACAGCAATTGGCCACATTAACCATTCGAGCCAACTTAGCCATTCTGGGAGCATGGCGGTTACGGCATTAAAGCCATCACTAAGCCAGCCAAATAAAAAGAATAAGGAGCTACCAAATAATAAAATATTAATAAGTAGGGGTATAAGTACAAAGCGTTTTAGCCCTTTTTGACTAATTAACTTAAACCCTGAAAAAAAATATTCCATACCTTGTGTTATTTGCACACTAACCTCATCGATTATTTATGTTTTAGCTATTATAAATAGCTTGATGATTTTAAACAGTACTTTTAAGTAACAAAGTATTTAATAAAGGGTATTTACAGATGGTATGTAAATAAATGATTTGTTGATAAGTACATTTCAAATCGCCACCTTGTATTGAATGGCAAACGCGCGTGAAATAGACGAAAATAGCATAGATGCTGATTTCAATATTATGTATAGTCAAAAGACTATTATAAACAGGCCCTAAAATTGAGCGACGCATTTAGCGTTAGTGATTGTTGAGGAATATAATTTGATTGAAATAATGAGAGTCAGAAAGCTGCTTTCTCAGCAACAAAGTATATTATCGAAAATAGCACTCGGTGCGCCACTTGATGAGGTATTGGAAAATATTTGTTTATCTATTGAGGAGCTTATTGAAGACTCCTCTGCAAAGTGCTCTATATTAACGCTCAAAGGAGAACAGCTATTTCATAGTGCGGCGCCTAATATTGCACAGGGTTACTGCCAAGCAATTAATGGCGTGAAAATAGGGCCAACTGTCGGTTCATGCGGTACTGCAGCCTATGAAAAAAAACGCATTATTGCCGCAGATATTACAACATCGCCATTATGGGATGATTATAGAGCAATGGCGTTAAGTTATGGTTTAAGGTCATGTTGGTCTACCCCTATTATTTCAACAAAATCAGACATATTAGGCACTTTTGCAATTTATCATGACAGTGCCAAGTCACCGACACCACAAGATTTAGAGTTAATAGACTTTTTTGTTGATTTCACCAGTATTGCTTTAGAAAAGCACACAGAGTCACTAAGATTAAACGCGTTGCTTTTTGAATTACAGCAAAGTAATGAAAAGTGTAAAGCCTTTACAAAAGTGCTTCCCGATCTAACTCTTATTTTGAGTGAAGAGGGGGAGTATACCAATGTTTACGGCACAGCTAATGAAAGTTTATATTTAAGCCAAGAGCATGTGATTAATCGTAATGTCAGAGATATTATGCCTCCGGAAGATGCAAATCCTATTATGGAGGTAATTGCCAAAACGCTGCAAACTAATGAAGTTCAAGTGTTTGAATATCAGCTCAATATAAAAGATAAGCAGCTTACATTTGAAGGGCGAACAGCTCCTCTTGAAAGTTACCAGCCTAATAACCCGTCACTGAGACATGTGGTGTGGATGGCCAGAGATATCTCTAATCGCAAAGCTGCCGAAGAAGAAGTACAACGGTTAGCATTTTTTGATCCGCTTACAAACCTTCCTAATCGCAGAATGCTCAATGATAGGCTCAGTATGTATGTGGAGCGAATTAAGCAGTCTGATCACACGGGCGCACTCTTATTTTTAGATTTAGATAATTTTAAACGCATAAATGACTCACTAGGGCATAATGCAGGCGATGAAATACTGGTTGAGTTATCACAACGATTAACAGCTATTTTGAACCCGGCAGATACCCTCGCACGAGTCGGTGGTGATGAATTTATTATTCTTATCGAGCATGTCGGTGATAGCCACATGCAAGCTAATAGTGAATCTGAGTTGATTGCTAAAAAAGTACAAAGTGTCTTTTATGAAAAATTTGAAGTGGGCGATTTAGCGTTTCAGGTCAGTTGTAGTATTGGTATTTGTTTGATTAACACGAGCAATGCCATAACCGCTAATATTTTAAAATTTGCAGATACCGCAATGTATCGCTCTAAAATGAAGGGTGGTAATAGTAGTAGCTTTTACGACCCCGCACTGCAAACCTTACTGGAAAATCAAACTGAGCTTGAAACTGACATTGTCAGGGCTATCGCGTGCGATGAGTTTTGTGCTTATTTTCAGCCACAATTAGCAATTGATGGAACCCTTGTGGGTGCTGAGGCATTAATAAGATGGAATCATCCAACTAAAGGACTTATCCCCCCTAATGCATTTATTCCAATTGCCGAGCAATTTGGCTTAATTCAAAAGTTACAAAATATTGTATTAAGAGATATTTGTATTTTACTTGAAACACTTCGAGATAATAACTTACTCGATGACAGTTTTAGCGTATCAATTAACATTAGCCAGTGTCAGTTTAATTCTTCCACTTTAAAAGGTGAGCTATTTAAAGCAATTGAAGCGTTTGACGTCTCGCCAACTCGAATTAAATTAGAGATCACTGAATCAGTGTTAGCGGGTGACTTGATGGGGACCGTAAAGCAAATGGAAGAATTAAAATCGCATGGATTTGTGTTTTCAATTGATGACTTTGGTACGGGCTACTCGTGTTTAAAACATTTAAGCGTGTTTCCTATTGATGAGTTAAAAATTGATAAAAGCTTTATTGATAAAGTGCTCAATAGCGCATCGGGTCAAAGTATTGTGCAATCTATTATTGGCTTAGGTCATAGCTTAAATATTAACATTGTAGCCGAAGGGGTCGAAAGTGCTGAGCAACTAAGAATATTAAAGTCGATGGGCGTGAATGCAGTGCAAGGTTATTTATTTGCAAAACCATTAACCCACAGCAACTATTTAACATGGCATAAACAGCATTAATAACTCTGTATTTATCACTAACTGAGGCGACAGGTTTAGTTGCCCTAATCTATAAGCCGCGTTGTTTGCGTACCCACTGCGCAGCAACGTTTAATAACGTACCGCGCTTTTGCTAAAGCAAAAATGTATATTTTTTGTTTGTTTGATACCGTGATGTAATTTATTTTTTATTATTGTGTAACTACTACACAAATCATTCCTGAGGCATTGGTTTAGCGTTTTTAACGCGTTAAACTAGTCAGGAATTGGCAATAAGTCTACTTGTTGTGACATTACCTAAACGTGAACATAACAAGTACTTAAAACTCGCTTTTGAGTTGCTTTGTCGTTTGTTGAAACTAGGGTTTAGTGTGATGTCATGGTATGTCGCTATGTCGGTAACTTTAAAGAACCATTAGGAGCGATAAATGAATACCACTAAAGCAACTTTAAAGTCGGGTGAAACACATTCTTCCCGAGTTAAGTTTCTGGATGGGGTTGATATACCCGTATTTTTAATCAGTGGCGGTATATTAGTTTTATTTGCCGCGCTGGCACTGTACGACATAAAACTGATGTCGGATTGGATAAACTCTGCCTTTGCCTTTTCCACTAAAATCTTTGGCGCCTTTTGGCAAGTTCTGCTGTTATTAACCTTTGTGATAGGTATATTTTTGGCCGTAGGCCGCACCGGTTCAGTGGTGCTCGGCGGTTTAAAAACCCCTGAAATATCTACCTTCAAATGGATCAGTATAATTATGTGCACTTTGCTTGCTGGTGGCGGCGTATTTTGGGCCGCAGCAGAGCCAATGGCACATTTTATTTCTCCGCCACCGCTATTTGGTGGTGAAACAGGCACTAACGATGCCGCTTATAACGCCCTTGCACAAAGCTTTATGCACTGGGGGTTTTTAGCTTGGGCTATTTTAGGTAGTTTGACCGGCATTGTTTATATGCATCTTCATTACGAAAAAGGCTTACCGCTTAAACCTCGTACTTTGCTTTACCCCGTATTTGGCGATCGCGCAATGAAAGGGGCGCTTGGTACTATTGTTGATGCATGTTGTGTACTCGCTGTGGTTGCTGGCACTGTGGGTCCTATTGGTTTTTTAGGCTTACAAGTGAGTTTTGGCCTAGATAAATTGTTTGCCATTCCTGACACCTACACCACACAAGTAATTATTTTATTTAGTTTAATTGGCATTTACACACTTTCAGCGGTAAGTGGCGTTACCAAAGGTATTCAGCTACTAAGCCGTTTTAATGTGGTATTAGCTGTGGTGCTGATGTTGTTTATATTATTAATGGGGCCCACTGCGTTTATTATTGATAGCTACATTCATTCCTTTGGCTTGTACTTAGATAACTTTATACCTATGGCTACGTTTCGTGCCGATAAACCATGGTTAGACTGGTGGACTGTGTTTTTTTGGGGCTGGTTTTTAGGTTATGGCCCTTTAATGGCGATGTTTGTTGCACGTATATCCCGTGGACGTACTATTCGTGAAATGATTTTACTCATCTCTGTGGTTGCGCCAGTGATCACCTGCTTTTGGTTTACTATTGTGGGTGGCTCAGGCATCTTTTTTGAGTTAAATAACCCCGGCGTTATATCAGAACCTTTTGCTGGGCTTAATTTACCAGCGGCATTGTTAGCCATTACTGAGCAGTTACCCATGGGGTTTATTGTGTCTGTATTATTTTTAGTGCTGACCACCATTTTTGTGGCAACAACCGGTGACTCAATGACGTACTCGGTGTCTATGGTGATGACAGGTACCGATCATCCGCAAACATCAATTCGTGTGTTTTGGGGGATTATGATGGGGGTAATGGCTGCATTACTCATCTCTATAGGCGAGGGCGGAATTTCAGCCTTGCAGTCGTTTATTGTGGTCACTGCGGTGCCAGTTTCGTTTGTGTTACTACCGTCACTGTGGACGGCACCACAAATAGTTAAGAAAATGGCAGACGAACAAGGACTTTAATAATTGATAAAGAGCGCTAATAAGCGCTCTTTTTCTGGGTACATCATATTCTCACCTTGTTATTGAGCTATTTATTATCCTAGCAATAAACTAACCCACTAAAAATAACTTAGCCTAAGTAGGTTGTTCATTCCTATCGATACGGTATAGTTTAGATATATTTAAGCATAACCTTGAGATAAACCATGCAGTTAGTCGACTTAGACCCTTGTGATCAGGATGTGATCAACGTATTTGCAGATATAGATCGACTTATTAGCTCATTATATCCTGTAGCAACTTCACAAGCGCTTACAGTTAATGAGCTTGGTTTACCGGGCGTTTACGCTGTAGGTTTAAAAAATCAAGACGGAATAGTTGCCTGTGGCGCAATAGTAAAGCAATTTGATGGTAGCTGGTATGGCGAAATTAGACGGCTTTACGTAAAACCTAGCTATCGCGGAAAAGGCTTATCGCGGCGTATTATGCAAATTTTATTGCACTATGCAGGCGAAGAAGAAATCCCAATCATAAAACTAGAAACAGGACCAAAGCAAATACAATCAATCCACCTTTATGAGAATTTAGGGTTTGTGCAATGTGCCCCTTTTGGTGAATACACAGAAAACCCGAATAGCTTATTTATGGAGCTTGCGCTCAGCTAATATTGCTTTGTTTGAAGCTTTTATTTATTAATTTCAATCCTAACTCGTTACGAGTAGAAATACTTGTTGGACATGAATCACTATTTTTCTTTTAATGCGCGGCAACTAGCCGGTTTGGCATTCATAAATAAAAGAGAAAGATAAATGAAAGAGACAACATCACTTGAACAAGCTCGTACGAGCTACAACGTTCGTCATTGGAGCCAAGGTTTTTTTGGTATTAATGATCAAGGTGATGTGTATGTTGCGCCCAAGGCTGATGCCCCACAGCAAACCATTGCATTAACAGACATTGCTAAGCAGCTTGAAGACAAAGGTTTAAGCTTGCCAGCACTTGTTCGTTTTCCACAAATTTTACATCATCGCGTGCATAGCTTATGTGGTGCATTTAATACTGCTATAGAAAGCTATGGTTACCCAAAAGACTATTTATTAGTTTATCCAATTAAAGTAAATCAACAGCGCGAAGTCGTTGAAGAAATTGTTGCCAGCCAAGCGCAAGTAGAAAAAAAACAGCTAGGTTTAGAGGCCGGTAGCAAGCCAGAGTTATTAACTGTATTAGCACTGGCAGAAAAAACCAGTGCGGTGATTGTATGTAATGGCTACAAAGATAAAGAATATGTGCGCTTAGCGCTGATTGGCGAGAAGCTGGGTCATAAAGTGTATATCGTACTTGAGAAATTGTCTGAGCTGGATATGGTGCTTAGCCAAGCCAAAGAACTTAACGTAAAACCGCGTATTGGTATTCGTGTGCGTTTAGCCTCGCAAGGCAAAGGTAAATGGCAAGCAAGTGGCGGAGAAAAATCGAAGTTTGGGTTGTCTGCTTCACAAGTGCTGTATGTAGTAAACCGCTTAAAAGAAACAAATCAGCTTGATTTAGTACAGCTTGTGCATTTTCACTTAGGGTCGCAAATGGCCAATATTCGTGATGTACGCTTAGGTGTAAGTGAAGCTGCACGTTTTTATTGTGAACTACGCAAGTTGGGTGCACACATAGAGTGCCTTGATGTAGGGGGCGGTTTAGCGGTTGATTACGACGGCACACGCAGTCAATCACACAACTCAATGAACTACAGTTTAGCTGAATACGCAAATAATATTGTCTACACCATCGGTGATATTTGTAAGCAGTATGAGCAGCCTTTTCCTACCATTATTTCAGAGTCGGGAAGAGCATTAACAGCGCATCACGCGGTACTAATTTCCAATGTAATTGGCACCGAAACGTATACACCGGAAGAAATAGAAGCGCCAGCTGATGATGCGCCGCAGTTACTTAAAAATATGTGGATTTCATGGCAACAATTACATGTGCTTACTGATGACCGTGCATTAATTGAGATTTTTCACGACTGCCAAGGTGATTTAGCTGAAGCGCATAGTCAGTTTGCGATGGGATTATTAGATTTAACTCAGCGTGCATGGGCAGAGCAAATAAACTTACGCGTGTGTTATGAACTTAATAAATTAATGGATAACAAAAACCGTTTTCATCGACCGATTATAGATGATCTGAATGCGCGTTTAGCGGACAAGTTTTTTGTCAATTTCTCATTGTTTCAGTCATTGCCTGACGCGTGGGGTATTGACCAAGTGTTTCCGGTATTGCCATTAAGTGGTTTAACGCAAGCTCCACAAAAACGGGCTGTGTTACTAGATATCACCTGTGACTCCGATGGCGCATTAGAGCATTATGTAGATGGTCAAGGTATTGAAAGTACGTTGCCAGTACCTGAGTTTACAGCAGATAAACCTTATTTAATGGGATTTTTCTTAGTAGGTGCCTATCAAGAAATTTTAGGTGATATGCATAACTTATTTGGTGATACGCACAGTGCTATTGTCAATATGGATGAGCAAGGTGTTGCCAGCATTACAGAAATTAATCATGGTGATACTGTGGCTGATATGATGCGTTATGTACATTTAGATGTTGAAGGTTTTCAGCAGTCATATGCGCAGTTAGTGACTGCAAAAATTGCACCAGATGAACAGCAAAGCGTCCTCGACGAATTGCAAAGCGGCCTTGACGGCTACACTTATTTAGAAGAGTTATAAGCAATGTCTAGCTTGTTTGGTTGTGTTGACCACTCATTGTACTCAAACGGGATGACGTTTTTACGTCGTCCTATGGTACAAAACATTAATGCGATTGAAGCCGATGTAGTGGTACTGGGTTTACCGTTTGATTTAGCCACTTCAGGGCGCCCAGGTGCTCGATTAGGGCCAGATGCTATTCGCAGAGCGTCGGTACATTTAGCATGGGAAGATACTAAATATCCGTGGACATTTCCGTTGTTTGAGCGCTTGACCGTGGCGGATGCTGGCGATTTTACCTATCCGGTAGGTGACCCGGAATATTTTACCGCGCAACTAGAAATGGCGGCAGAGCAAATACTTCGCCAAGGTAAAACATTATTAGGCTTGGGCGGCGATCATTTTGTAACCTTACCGCTATTGCGCGCACATGCAAAAATTCATGGCAAAATGGCGTTAGTTCATTTCGATGCACATACCGATACTTACAGTAACGGTTCGCGTTTTGATCACGGTACCATGTTTTATCATGCGCCAATGGAAGGGTTGATTGATGTTAATCACAGTATTCAGTTAGGTATTCGTACCGACTTTGATCAAAGTAAGCATGAGTTTGCAGTGATTGATGCCATGCAAGCCAATGATCTGCATGCAAATGATATTGCAGCTCAGATTATTGAGCGAGTGGGTGATTTACCGGTTTACTTAACCTTTGATATAGATTGTCTCGATCCGGCTTTTGCACCAGGTACGGGCACACCAGTGTGTGGTGGTTTAACTTCTGATAAGGTACTTAAAACCTTACGCGCACTCAAAGGCATTAATATGGTGGGGATGGATGTGGTTGAAGTATCCCCGTCTTATGACCAAAGTGAGCTTACCGCCATTGCTGCAGCAACAATTGCCAGTGAATTGCTACATTTGTGGGCACTTAAGCATAAATATTAATTTGTGTTAATCTAGTTTAAAAAGCGCCAATTTGGCGCTTTTTTTGTATAAAAATAAAAGTACGATTAAAACTGCATATCGTGTTTTTTAGCATAAATAAAAAATACCGGAATTTCGATTATGACGTAAGTTAAAAAAGTATACCAAAACCAATTAACTTCAAATATTAACCAGCTAAATTGCACGCCCGAGTTGTAATAAAGGCTAGATGCAATTAATAGCGTAATGCCTGTTGCAAATAAATCTTGTACCGATACTTTTTTAAAGCTGCTGCCTGCAAAGCGCGGATAAATAAATCCGTAGCCAAGCGTTATCATAATGATAACTAATAACAATAAACTCAGTTCAGGGGTCATTATGGTTTATATTACCTCGCATATTCTATTCGTTCTTGAGAACTTGGGTGCGTTGATAAATACTTTAACCAAGTATCATCAAGGGTCGCCTCTTGTGCTTTTAAATTATTTTCCAGTGCTTCAATTGCATCAGCAAAGTCGTGGTTAGAATAGCCTAATTTTAAAAGGTTTGTAATAGCATATTCATCGGCTTCTTGTTCCATATCTCGCGAAAACGCTTGTTGTAAAAAAGATGAACCAGAGCCAAGCACGACTTCTAATATACCATCTAAGTCACCAAAAATAACTGCAAATACAACGGTGCTCGCTGCAGCTTGTGCTGCAAGGCGAATGCTGTGATGGTGCTGAACATGACCAATTTCATGAAGTAAAACAGCACGCAGGGCATCAGGATCATTTTTTAATAGCTCAACAAGTTCGTCAGTTACAACAACCCGACCATTTGGAAGAGCAAACGCATTAGCTGCTGAATTTCTGTTTGCTTTTAGCAGCAAGTTGAGATGGCTCTAAGGCAAAGCGTACATTACGATGGCGAGTCATTCGCATATTAAAACGCAGACCTTGGTTGATGATCCACGGCAATAAAAATAAAAAGCCAATAGCAAATAAAAGGCCTATCGTCGGTGCGAGGCTGCTAAGCAGGGTGTAAATTAAAAATACAATGACCGCTAAAATGCGGCCTTTTAGAATTTGTATAGGCGTAGCTAGATAGTCAAAGCTAAGGCCGTCGATACGCGTATGACCGTAAAAATAACGGTAGGTGCGTACTTTTGCTCATGCAGAATAAATTCCTAAAGTAATAATACTTAGCAGTATATTGACACTCCATATGCCAAGAAATTCGCCGCTTTTGCCGCTAAAATTTACTATACCACTAAAAATGGGAGAGGCAGTGAGTGGTGTAGGGGGATTTGTTTCATTTGAAGTTGGGTGTATTGATTCCATTAAAAAAAGTCCTTGTAATTTTTGTAAACTTACCCTTTTTAGAGAATAAAAACAATCTTTATGATTAGCTAGCTTATTGTAAGTAGGCTAATTTTATTGCTTTTAATGTTTATAGGGCTGCACTTTAAGTCACCTCTGGTATACTGTGCAGATAATTTAACGGGGCTGTCATGATTTCAAAAAACCAACTTAAACTTATTCGCCAGCTTGGCCAAAAAAAGTATCGCAAGCAATTTAATCAATACCTCGTACAAGGCGAAAAAAATGTACTGGAGTTATTAAATAGCCCATTAAAAGTAACCGATGTATTTGCAACGCAAAGTTTTATTGATAATAACCAAAGCGCATACCCTCAAACGCATTTTATTACAGCTGATGAAGAGCAGTTAACAAAGGTAAGTACTTTGGTCAGTAATAATGCGGCTATTGCCATTGTTGATATGCCAAGCACCACATTACCCGATGAAAACAGTTTAATATTAGCCTTAGATGGGGTATCTGATCCGGGTAATTTAGGTACCATCATTCGCGTGGCTGATTGGTACGGTATAAAACACATTGTTGCCAGCACCGACAGTGCCGATCCGTATAATCCAAAAACAATTAGCGCCACTATGGGGTCATTTGTTCGTGTATCGGTAAGCCAAGTTGATTTACCTAGCTATTTAACATCTTTGGATGTGCCTATTTATGGTGCATTTTTAGAGGGCGAGAATGTCCATCATTGCCAGTTTGATGGAAAAGGGGTGTTATTAATGGGCAGCGAGTCACATGGCATACGCCAGCAGTGTGCCGCGCTTGTGAGTAATAAAATTACTATTCCCGCTTTTGGCGGTGCTGAATCGCTTAACGTGGCAATGGCAACGGGCATTATTTTAGATAACTTTAAACGCCAAGCTTAACCTTTTGCCTAAAAATAGGTTAAATTGTAACAACTTGGGTCTGTTAACCTTTGTGGATTATAATTTGTTCAAACTAGGGGCGGTTTAATCGCGGCGCGAGGTTTGTAACCTAGTGGGCTAAGTCAAAACCGAGTAACAAAGAGTAAATCGCCCCTAGGAAGAACCCTTCGGGCAGCGCCTGTTTGGCATTGATGCTGCGTTATCGCCTATTTATGGGGAATAACCACACCACATAGGCGCTGCCTTGCCTAAATACCAAACAGACTGCTGCAAATTTAATCTTAAAAGGTCAACAGACCCTAATAATAAAAATTGGTAAAACAACCAGATGCGCTTAAGCACTATAAAATTAGCGGGCTTTAAATCGTTTGTAGAGCCCACTAAAATTCCATTTCCAGATCAAATGACGTGTGTTGTCGGCCCTAATGGCTGTGGCAAATCAAACGTCATTGATGCGGTGCGATGGGTGCTTGGTGAAAGCTCAGCTAAAAATTTACGTGGCGATGCCATGACTGATGTCATTTTTAATGGCTCCACTAACCGCAAGCCCATTTCGCAAGCCTCTGTTGAACTCATATTTGATAATACCCAAGGTAAATTACCCAATACCTTTGCTGATCGTAGCCAAGTGGCTATAAAGCGTTTGGTGACTCGCGATGGCCAATCGCTGTACTTTTTAAATGGTAGCAAATGCCGCAAACGTGATATTACCGATATATTTTTAGGCACGGGGCTTGGGCCGCGTAGTTACGCCATTATAGAACAAGGGATGATCTCGCGTTTAATTGAGAGCAAACCGCAAGAGCTACGTATTTTTTTAGAAGAAGCCGCAGGGGTCTCTAAATACAAAGAGCGCCGCCGAGAAACACAAACACGCATAAAAAGCACCCGAGAAAACCTAGAGCGACTCCTCGATGTTCGCCAAGAGCTACAAAACCAGCTTGACAAACTGGCGGTACAATCGGTTGATGCTAAGAAATATCGCGAATTTAAAACCCAAGAACGCACCTTAAAGGGGCAAATAGCGGTATTAAAATGGCAAAAGCTGCATCAGCAACAAGTTGATAAAAGCGCACAAATAAAAAAACTGGATGAACAAATCAGCTTTTTTAAAACGGCGCATTCAGGCCATGATGATGTGCTGGCAAGTCTTGAAGCTCAAGTACAAGTTCAGCAAGATAAACTTAATGATGCACAGCAACAGCAGCACCATACACATACAGAATTGACTCGCAGCGAACAGCAGCAAATTAGCATTAAACAACAAACGCTGTCACTGAAACAAAATTTAGCCAAGTTAGAGCAACAAAAAAACCAAAGTGAAGAAGTCAAAACGCAGCAACAAAGTCTCTGCCAAGAGTTAGATGACAGCTTACAACAGGCTGTAGAGCATAACTTAATGTGTAGCGAGCAGGTTATAGAGCTTAGCGATGAGGTTAATCGGCTGCTGGAGATTAAAAATGCCGACACATCACACTGGCAATCGCTAAAAGAAGATTATCAACAATTGCATAATCAGCATTTAGCGCATACCAACGCAGTAAAACACACAGAACAAAAAATCAGTTATGTTAAGCAACAACTAACGCAGCTTGATGAGCAAATAGATGAGTTAAAACACAGTGAGATAGAGCAGCTATTAACTCAGCAACAACAGCACAGACAGGCCCTGACTGAGCAGCTAGCGAAAGCGCAAACGGCTCACAGTAAAGGCCAAACTGCGCAAACTACTCAGCAGCAACAGCTAGATGATGCACAGCAAGATTGGCAGCATTTATTTCAGCAAGTAAATGAATTAAAAGCCGGCATAGCGGGGCTACAAACTACTCTTGGGCTTGAAAAAAGCAGCGATGAAAGTTTAACCTTATTTAAGCAGTTAACTGTTCAGTCGGGTTATGAGTTTTTAGTCGAGCAGGCGCTGTCATCACTTGAGCATATTCATATATCACAAGGTAAAGCAGAAAATAGCACGTGGGAAATTGCATCGCAGTCTGCAGCTAAGCACAGTATTGCCGCGTTTATTACCTCAGGCGTGTATCCTGAGTTATTAAATCATATTGCTTATGATGAAGCCGGCGATATAAGCGCACTTAACGACAATAGTTATATTGCGGTTATAGATAAGCAAGGGGCATTACATGGTCGAAATTGGCATCTCAGTGGCGAAAAAAATGCAGAAAATTCCTTATTATTAATGCACAAAAAGCTCAAGCAGCAAGAAACCTTTCTTGAGCAACAACAACAGGCATTGACGGACGCACACTCCACACTTGAAGAACATAAAACGCAGGCTGCATTAATAACCGAGCAGCAAAATGAGCGCAAAGACACTATTCATCAATTAGCACAACAGTTAGCCGTAGCAACAACGCGTGGTGATATGCTCAAAGCGCAAGCTGATCAGCATCTGCAGCAGCTAACAAAATTACAACAACAGCGTCTGCCTCTGCTAGAGCAACAACAGCAGTTAAGCGAATTATTGAGCGAAGAGCTCGATAAAAATGAACAGCTTACACAGCAATTACAGGCCTTAGCTGAAGAGCTTAACCAAGCCGATAGCACACGCACAAATAGTGATGAGCTTTATAAACAAGCTTTAAATAATGCTGAACAGTATAAAACGCTAGCGCATCAGGCAAACCTTAATGAGCAAAAAGCACGAAGTGAATGGCAGCTCAGTCAAACTAAACTTAGCCATGCTGTACAGGTGTTTACTAGTGCCGAAGAGGGTGCGCAAGAGATAATAGAGCAGATTGAAGCGTTACTTATTCCTGAGCAAGAGCTTGCACTAAGTATTGAGCAATTATTAGTACAGCACCAACAAGGCGAACAAATGCTTGCGGATTTACAACAACAGCTAGCTCAAGCAAAACAAGAATTACAAAACAAACAAGCGAGTTTAAAAACGTCACAAGCTGAGCTGGTGGCACTGCAAGAGCAACATCAAAAGCTGAGTATTGAAGAACAAAGCTTATTAATTAAAGCGCAAGCGGTACTAGAGCCACTTAGTGAGCTTAATCAAAATTTAAAACAGGTATTAGCAGAGCTTCCTGCAGAGTTGTCATTAAATGCGGCGCAAAATCAACTTGCTGGAGTAAGTAATCAGCTAGAGCAATTAGGAGCCGTTAACCTTGCAGCCATTGATGAATTTGAACAAGCGAAGCAAAGAAGTGATTATTTAAATAATCAGCTGGACGATTTAACCCAAGCATTAACAGCTTTAGAAGGCGCTATTCATAAAATAGATCGTGAAACAAAAACGCGCTTTAAGTCTACGTTTGATCAGGTAAATCACGATTTTGGCCAGCTTTTCCCTAAGGTGTTTGGCGGCGGCAGTGCTTACTTAGAATTAACCAGTGACGATTTACTCGAAAGTGGTGTTAGTATAATGGCAAGGCCACCAGGTAAAAAAAATTCGACAATTCATTTGTTAAGTGGTGGAGAAAAAGCGCTGAGCGCATTATCATTGGTGTTTTCTATATTCAGGCTCAATCCAGCTCCATTCTGTATGCTGGACGAGGTAGATGCCCCATTAGATGATGCCAATGTGGTTCGTTTTTGCCGATTGGTTGAAGAAATGTCACAATCTGTGCAGTTTATTTATATAAGCCATAATAAAATTGCAATGGAAATGGCGGGTAGATTAACGGGTGTAACCATGGCAGAGCCCGGCGTGTCGCGCATGGTTGCTGTAGATATTGAACAAGCGGTGCAACTTGCACATGCATAATTTTATAGTCATTTGCTAGTTGTTTTGGGTAAAATGATGGCAGTTAGGCATATTAATAATAAAAGGTGAGGGGATGGCCGAAGAATTAAGATGGGTTTTAATTGTGATCAGTGTGTTTGTCATTGGTGGCTTATTAATACACGGTTTGTGGTCAGTAAGAAAAAAAGAGAATGCTGAACTCCCTGCAAGCGAGCGAGTTGAACCTGTTCAAGAACAGCAGCCTTCATCTGTGCATACTGAGCCACAAGAGCCAACGTTAGCGCAACGAGAAGAGCCACAAATGAGTGAGTTAAACTTCAGCGCTGATGAGCCACAAATAGATGTAAGCCCAGCTGATACAGCTATTGAAGATGACCTTGAAGTGGTAACAGAAGAGGCTGTAGATACACAACAAGACGCCCCTAAAGATGTTGCAGACTTTGTTATTGTGCATATTCAAATGCCAGAAGGATTGACCATGCAAGGCAGTAAATTACTGCCAGCAGTTAACACGCTAGGTTTTAAGTATTCAGAAGAAGGCTTTTTTAATCGCCACCTAGACCCTGCAGGCCAAGGGCCGGTGTTATTTAGACTGGTAAATATGTATAACCCTGGTACATTCGATATTGATAATATGGAACAGTTTAGTACCGCAGGCGTGAGCTTATTTATGACGCTACCATGTGATGGCGATGGCCTTGCTGCGTTTAATATGCTGCACAGCGCCGCTAAAAAAATAGCGGATGAATTTGGTGCCGATATTTTAGATGCAGAGCGAAACGAAATGACGGTAGAGCGTATTCGTCAATATGTTGAGCAGGTTCGCGCATTTTCTGCGTAATATACGCATAAGTTAAACTTTGTAAGCCACTGGGCGTTCACTCGTCAAAGTGGCTTTTTTTATGTTTTTGAGGTCTACATGGCAAGCAGCATTAGTGAGCAAATTAATCATCTTCGTACCACGCTTGAGCAACACAATTATAGTTATTATGTGCTTGATACACCCAGCATACCCGATGCCGAATATGATCGCTTGTTACGTACATTGAGCGAATTAGAAACCCAGCACCCTGAGTTTTTAACCGCCGATTCACCTACTCAAAAAGTAGGTGGGGCGGCGCTTGCCAAGTTTGAGCAAGTAGCACATCAAGTGCCTATGTTGTCGCTTGATAACGCTTTTGGTGAAGACGAATTTAATGGTTTTAATCGTCGTATTAAAGAGCGTTTAATGAGCACTGAAGAGCTTACATTTTGCTGTGAGCCTAAACTGGATGGCTTAGCGGTATCGATTATTTATCGCGATGGGGTACTAGTACAAGCTGCTACTCGTGGCGATGGTTTTACTGGCGAAAATATTACCCAAAATGTAAAAACAATTCGCAATGTGCCATTAAAGCTTCGCGGTGATGATTACCCGCGTGAGCTTGAAGTGCGCGGTGAAGTGTTTATGGATAGCGCGGGCTTTGAAAAATTAAATGCCGAAGCAGAAAAACGTGGTGATAAAGTTTTTGTAAACCCTCGTAATGCGGCAGCGGGAAGTTTACGCCAGCTCGATTCAAAAATTACCGCAAAACGCCCACTGATGTTTTATGCCTACAGCACTGGATTAGTTGCCGATGGCACCTTACCTGAAGATCACTACCAGCAGCTTGCTAAGCTTACCGATTGGGGATTGCCCCTGTGCCCAGAAACCAAATTAGTTGAAGGCCCAAAGGCTGCGCTTGCTTATTACAATGACATTTTAACGCGTCGTAGCGAGCTAAAATATGAAATAGATGGCGTAGTAATAAAGGTAAATAAAAAAGCCTTACAAGAGCGCTTAGGCTTTGTAGCTCGTGCACCGCGTTGGGCTATTGCTTATAAATTTCCGGCGCAAGAAGAAATAACGCAATTATTAGATGTTGAATTTCAAGTGGGTCGCACAGGGGCAATTACTCCTGTTGCGCGATTAGAGCCGGTATTTGTTGGGGGGGTTACGGTATCGAATGCAACGCTGCATAATGCTGATGAAATTGCCCGTTTAGGCGTTAAAGTGGGCGACACTGTGATTATTCGTCGCGCTGGGGATGTGATCCCACAAATTACCCAAGTAGTACTTGAGCAACGCCCAAGCGATGCAAAAGAGATTGTCTTTCCAACTATGTGCCCCATTTGTGACTCGCACGTTGAGCGGGTTGAAGGTGAAGCGGTTGCTCGGTGTACAGGCGGCTTAGTATGCCAAGCACAGCGTAAACAAGCGATTAAACATTTTGCCTCACGTAAGGCTTTAGATATTGACGGCTTAGGCGACAAAATTGTTGATCAATTGGTTGATCGAGAGCTGATCAAAACCCCGGCTGATTTATTTATTTTAAAGCAGGGACACTTTGAGTCACTTGAACGAATGGGGCCAAAATCAGCAAAAAACTTAGTTGCCGCACTTGATGATGCCAAAACGACTACCTTAGCAAAGTTTTTATATTCACTGGGTATTCGTGAGGTCGGTGAGGCCACAGCACAAAACTTGGCTAATCACTTTTTAACGCTTGAAAAAGTAATCGATGCCAGCATTGAACAACTAATAGAAGTAAGTGATGTAGGTGAAATAGTGGCAAAGCACGTGCGCGGCTTTTTTACTGAAGAGCATAACCTGACAGTGGTAAACGAATTAATAGCGCAAGGCATTAACTGGCCACAGTTAACAGCGCCATCAGAGCAAGAACAGCCGCTAGCGGGTTTAACTTATGTGCTAACTGGGACGCTTAATACGCTTAATCGCAATGATGCGAAAGCGCGCCTACAACAATTAGGTGCTAAGGTATCTGGCAGTGTTTCAGCCAAAACGGATGCGCTAGTGGCGGGCGAAAAAGCCGGCTCTAAGCTAACTAAAGCGCAAGAACTCGGTATAGAAATACTGACAGAGGATGATTTAATTACTTTGTTAGAGACTCATAATGGCTAGTTTTACAAATATACTTAATACCTTGTTAATTGACTTAAGCCAGTGGCTACAAGGCTATTTGCCGCATTTATCATTGCTTTTGATGGTGTGCTTAGTGTCGCTTTATGCGGATGACATTTTAAAGCTCACCAAAGGCGTGGTAGCTAGGCGTCACTTTATTATAAGGGTGGCATGTTTTGTGTTGATCACCGCGTTTGGGTTTGGTTTATTAGTGGTGTGGTTAAGCCCATTACTAACTAAAGCTTTGCTGTTTTTTGGTACTAAGTGGTTGGGGCTCACATTATTAGCTGCATTTTTTATTTTGGGCACTATTGCCGATAGGAAAAACCAGTTGTGAGCCGTTATGGACCTGAATACTGGGATAAATATGGCAGCTATCGTACGCCAATAGCGTTTCATTTGAGTATTTTAGTGTTACTGCGGGCCTATTTTATTTGGGTGATTGCCGCGCTGAGCCGTCGTCCTGAACTTGATCTAATGTCATTGTTTTTTAAATCAAAAAATGATTTTTTTATTGCCATAGCAATTGGTGCCGTGGCAATTGCACCCACTATTTTGTTTTGTTTACGCAGACCCAGAGACTCGCATCAAGCTACGAAACGGTTAGCGCGTATTTGGCGATACATGCGTTGGCCGCTTATTGCTTGCGCGCTAATAGACTTGTCGTGGTTAAGTATCCAGGCGGCCCATAGTCATTATCGCTTTTCACTGTTTTTAGCCATACAAATGGTGATTGTATTGTGGGTATTGTGGTATTTGGCAAAAAGTCGTTATTTAAGTGTTTTTTTTAGTGATTGGCCCGAGCCAACAGAAAAAGCAACCGATAAAAAGTAAGAGATTATGCACACTATTAATAAAAAAATAGCGCAAGTGGTGGCCTTTATAGGGCTGATTATTATCTGCGTTGGCTATTTTTTATCATTAGGCGAACATATTTGGTTTAAAGGGATATTGCTATTGTGGATAGTGGTATTTTGTTCGTGCTGTTACCGATTAACGCCGTTATTTAAAATGCGTAACCCACTGCGTAACTTTATTCAGCGTGATGCGCAGCATTTGTTTGTTTTTAGTTTAACCGGGTTGTTTGATAAAAAGAATGGCCCGCATTGGTTAGTCATCAGCAATATTGAGTCAATAGAGATAAAAGACGATGAGCTAATAGTGCATAGTAATAATGACAGGCAATTAAGCGTGAGTATTCCTGGTAGTCAAGCTCAATTACACGCTTATATAAGCCGTATACTTACAGCAACAGAGAAGCACCGTATAGTGTTTAAATAGCGTTGATCGTGGTGTTAGCCACAGACGTAATGATAGGCTGTCAGCCAATGCTTTGGCTCAGTATGAAGCAAATTAATAACGCAATGAGGTTGTTATGTTGAAATGGAACGATATTGTTAATTTTGCCAACCATGGCAATCCAACACCGGTTCAAAAAGTAGTTAAAACAGATCAGCAATGGCGTGAACTGTTAAACGAAGAGCAATATTACGTGACCCGTAAAAAAGGCACAGAGCGACCAAATAGTTCAAGTAGTTGCACACTATTAGAACCGGGAAAGTACGTGTGTGTGTGTTGTGATAACCTACTATTTGATGCAGATGAAAAGTTTGATAGTGGCACCGGCTGGCCTTCATTTACCCAACCTGCAACGGTTAATGCGATAGGGTATGTAATGGATAACAGCCATGGCATGGAGCGAGTTGAAGTTGTTTGTAATGTGTGTGATGCGCATTTAGGGCATATTTTCCCTGATGGCCCACTTCCTTCCGGCTTGCGCTACTGTGTAAACGCACTGGCAATGAAAAAGCTCTAGGGCCTGTTGACCTTTCAAGGTTAAATTTACAGCGGTCTGTTTGGGATTTAGGCAAGGCAGCGCCTATGTGGTGTGGTTACTCCCCCATAAATAGGCGATAACGTAGCATCAATTCCAAACAGGCCCTAACTAATCTCTAGTTTTATTTCTTTAGCAATCTGAAGTAGTTTATCGAACCGCTCCGATTGCTCTTCAGCTAAGGGGGATTTTTTTAATAGTTTAAAGCACTTTTGAGCCAGTACACTATTGAAAGAGTCACCCTGTTTTTTTGACTTATCCACTAAACATTGTAACAAGTTAAGCGCAATACTTGGATTGTGTGGCATGACCCTAAAGGCTTGGCTGAATGCCTCTAAGGCAGCATTTAATTGGCCGCGCTCAAACTGCTTAACAGCATGATTGTTAAGTTCTTTCGGCCCCATTTTAATATCACGTCTTTCACTTTGCTGTTGCTGTATATAACGCAAGTAAGTAGCATCGCTTCTACTTGGGTGGCGTTCGCAATGATCAATAATTTGGCTAAATAGCGCTTGCGCCTTTTGGTGAAAACCTAATTCATGTAATGCTTTTGCTTTGTCTAGGGCACCATCGACTGAACGTATTTGAGTATCGCTGTCATCAAGTTGTTCAATCAACTGTTTCGCTTTTTTATGTTCATCTTTTAAATAATAAAGGCGTGCATTGAGCACATCGATTTGAGTTTGCTCATTACTGGTTGGGAATTGTGTTTTTAGCTCATTAATATATTTATTTGTTTGACGGGAGATTCTGTTTATTTGGTCACTTTGATCTGTGGTTAGTGCAAAATCAATCCCAGCACGAGCGGCATTTAAATAAATGTCTGGGCTATCATGCATAGAGTACTTAGCAAAAGTGGCAATATCTTTTTGAGTTAAGTAGCTGGTTTCGTAGTCTCTGTTAATGAGCGATACGCTGTTCAGTGACTTTTGACGGTCTATATTACGTGGAGCAATATGTGCCGCTTGGCTTAAAAACTCTTGGGCTAGCTCAAATTGGTTTAGTTTTATTTCTAAACGCCCTAATAAGTCTAATGCAACTAGTCGTGTTTCATTACGTTCAAGCATAGTTTTAAGCATGCGTTGAGCTAAAATATGCTCATTGTTAGCAATTAAGGCTTCTACCAATCCTACTTTTGCCCATGCAAATTTTTGAATATTCAAAACTGACTTAAAAAAGTCTTTCGCTTCTTGGTTTTGTTTTAGCGCCAGTAAAATATTACCTTTTAATCTAAGCAGAATAGGGCTGTATTTATTACTTTTATCGAGTTGGGCATTAATTTGTTTTAATGCTTTAGATTGGTTATCGTCATCAATTAAAGTGTATATAGCTTTTAAGTCGCTTTTACGTTTGAGAATACGCTCTATGCGCACTCTTAATTCTTGTACAGAGAAGGGTTTTACTAAAAAGTCATCGGGTTGAAGTTCTAATACACTGTGAACTAACTCTCCGCTAGTTTCCGCAGATGTAAAAATAAACCCAGTAGAGTGTTTTATTAATGCTTTAGCGCGTAATTCTTCATAAAGCTGGTAGCCATCTTGGCGTTTGCTTAGATTAAAAGAGCAAATTACCAAGTCAAATTCTTCATGTAAGCATTGTTCTTTTGCCGCTAGAGCATGATCTGCAAAACGCATATGTCCAAAGCCAATTTTTTCGAGCGACTGTTTCATGTAGCTTTGAGCAAGTGGCTGCTCTTCTACAATCAGTATTTTTGCTTCATTAAAAATATTTTTAGACATTGGCTTAAGCGTAATTGAATTTAACACAGACTATAATCAACAGTTTAGACGCTTACAAGGTAATTTAAAGATTCGCTTCGAAGATGAGAGTTTATTAAGCAAATTAATTCTAAAGGTTTATATTTTTATCTTAAAAGACCTAAAAAACCATTTAAAGTAAATGGGTAGCACGCGTAATAAAGTAAGTTAAAAAAAATGATTTTGGAGATAATAAAACTCGGAAGATAGGTTTTTGGCATGAGATTGGTAATACTGATTTTTTGAAACCGAAGAATTGCTTGATAACGAATTTCTAAATGGCAATTAATACTGAACGTGAACTAAAAGAGTGGAGGATAATGAATATTAAAATGGAAGATGATACTAGAAGGTTTAGATTTTTGTAATATGCACCATTCAAAGAATGGTGGGTCGTACTGGACTTGAACCAGTGACCCTCGCCTTGTAAGGGCGATGCTCTCCCAACTGAGCTAACGACCCATATTACAAATTTACACATGCGACTATTTATATAATAAATTTTTATATGTGGTGGGTGATACTGGACTTGAACCAGTGACCCTCGCCTTGTAAGGGCGATGCTCTCCCAACTGAGCT
>NZ_JALNTK010000031.1:0-42266 GCF_023161865.1 Pseudoalteromonas sp. 2CM36K | reverse complement strand
GAGAAAAGAAAGCGAAAAGCTTATCCGCGAGCAGTGCTGGCAAAGACACAAAAATATCCGGTTAGATATAAACGAAATAACACCACTCGTTCTTAAACGAGTGGTGTTACTAAATAAAAGCGGCTTTTGGTATTTATGAGCGGGTATTATTTACGCGCATCTTTTAGTAAATCAGCTACTAAAAAGCCAAGCTCTAATACTTGATCAGCATTTAAGCGTGGGTCACATTGTGTTTTGTAGCGCTGAGCAAGGTCATCATCAGATAAACCGTATGCACCGCCGGTACACTCTGTTACATGTTGGCCGGTCATTTCTAAATGAACACCGCCTGCGTATGAGCCTTCAGCTTTGTGAACAGCGAAGAACTGACTAATTTCGCGCATAATGTTATCAAAGCTACGCGTTTTGTAACCTGAGCTGGCTTTTTCAGTATTGCCATGCATTGGATCTGAACTCCAAATAACTTTGCGACCTTCTTGCTGTACTTTACGCACCAGCGCTGGTAGCTTCTCTGGCAATACATCTGCACCCATTCGTGTAATGAGCGTTAATCTACCAGGAATGTTATCTGGGTTAAGCGCATCGATTAAACGGATAAGCTCGTCTGGATCCATACCTGGTCCAACTTTAACGCCAATTGGGTTTTTAATACCTTTAAAAAATTCAATATGGGCATGGTCTAGCTGGCGAGTACGTTCACCAATCCAAACAAAGTGTGCTGAACAATCGTACCAGTCACCTGATAAATGGTCTCTACGTGTTAATGCTTCTTCGTAGCCTAGTAATAACGCTTCGTGTGACGTGTATAAATCAGTTTCTTTTAAGCTTGGCGCTATAGTTGAATTAATACCACACACTTCCATAAATTCTAACGCGTCTTGAATTTTGTCTGCAAGTTGTTGGTATTTTGCTTTTTGTGGATTAGCAGCAACAAAGCCCATGTTCCAACGGTTAACTTGATGTAAGTCGGCAAGTCCACCTTGTGCAAAAGCGCGTAGCAAGTTTAGCGTTGCCGCACTGTGATGATATGCAGTCATTAAACGTTGAGGGTCTGGAATACGTGCTTCTTCAGTAAACTCAAAGTTATTTACTATATCACCACGGTAAGATGGTAACGAAACGCCGTCTATTGTTTCTAAGTCGGCTGAACGTGGCTTAGCGTATTGACCTGCCATACGTGCAATTTTAACAACTGGGCACTTTCCACCATAGGTTAATACTACAGCCATTTGTAAGATGGTTTTAAATGTATCGCGAATATTAGCGGCATTAAAGTCGCTAAACGATTCTGCACAATCTCCACCTTGAAGTAAAAAGGCACGGCCTTCGCATACGTCTTCAAGTTGTTTAAATAAACTTCTTGTTTCTTCAGCAAATACTAAAGGCGGTGCACTTTTCAGCTGACTTTCTACCGACTTTAATACGTTTTGATCTGGGTACTGTGGTTGCTGCAGTATTGGCAGTTCTCTCCAACTATTTGGGTTCCACGATTGCATGCTCATTCCTCATTCCTATTACCTGATGCATTGAAATTAACGTATGCAGAGGGCTTTGTTCAAGGACTAAATCGACTATTTACCAATTATTTAGTTATTAGTTAAATTTTTATAAGATTTAAGAGCCTATTTTGAGTTACTTCTAATGAGCAAGTTTATAAAGTAAAAACAAATAAACATTTAAAAACAACAACCTAAGTAAATAGAGTGTGCATTATAATGGCTTGAGTAGAAGCTTAATAGCTAAGCGATGGTGATACAGATAGCTACAGGAACACATCATACTTAATTTGTACTTATGTAATCTTAACTTTACGGGAGGTTTAAAAAAGAATGCTGCTCAATTATGCGCTTTTAAATATTTATGCTAGTGCTGCATACAAAGCCCAGTACCTTAACTCACCCCTTCTATTATTTCCTTTAAAGTATATGAAGCAAAAATACTTTAAAAAACCACAAAGAACACATCATACTTAATTTGAATTGTAGTAAATCTTAGCAATAGAATTTTATTTAAAAAAATCTGTCAAAAAAAAAGGTTGTTTGCGAAAATAGTGCTCAGTAAGATGTGTTCTAGGTAGGTAGCTAATGGTTACAAAGGTACAAATAAGAAGTCAGTTTGATTTACTCAATGAATTAACACTTAGCTTAATTGATGAGCTTAAAGAGGTTGGCTTTGCTAAAGCAGAGTATTTTCAATTACCTGAGATTAGTAGTACTGAAGAAAATATAATCCCTGAGTCTATAAGCGTTTCAAAAATAACAGGGGAATTGGCACATAAGGCAATTTTAAATGCTTTTTCCGATATGTATAAAAAGCCAGGGCTAAGCAGTCGAGTATTAAAGCGTCACCCTGGTTTGCTAGTAATAAAAGAGGCGAATAAACAAGCCATTATTGATCGCATAGCACAGGTAAATAGTGCAAAAGCAGCTTTTAAAAATTGTATTTTAGCAATAGATAATAACGACGCGCGATTTGAAGCTGTGCATAATGCAATGCCAAATTTAATAACGCTTGCGGCGTATCGTAAAATTCATAGTGAAATTGAATCCCCTTTTTCTGTTCGCTTTACTTGGATGCATAAACACGCAACCAAAACACTTACAAAAAAAATGGCGCTTGAAATGTTAGAAAAATCGGCAGGCTATAAAAACCCGCGAATGATTGATCAGCAAAAATGGCAGTCACTGGTTGCACAAGAACAGGTTCGAGTAGCCAGTTTGGGTGAAAAAGAAAAATTGCGAATTAGGCGCCCTACTCGAGTTAGTCCTCAAGTTAATGTGAGGTACACTGCACAAAATCGCTATCATGTTAGTGCTGCTTTACCTTTTATACTAATTAACCCACAACCCGACGTAAAATTTGGCGAACTACCGAGTTACCAAAAGCCCTTATCACATCCACGAAAACGAGAGTATGACTTTCTGGTAGACCGTTTATATTTAGAACAAGTAACAAAATAATTATGTTAAAAAGGCCACATAATGTGGCCTTTAATACAACGGACTGGTAAAAATTAATATAATTATTTTTCTACAATTTCTTCCAGCTTATCTTCATCAATTAATACTGCATTTTCAACAATGCGTTTACCACCTTGTATTTCTATACGCTTGTTGTGTTTATTTAATGCCAGTATCTCATCACAAAATTGATCAGATGGATGCATTTCATAGGTGTAATCTACAATATTACCTGTTTTATCATCTTTTACATTAGTTATGCTGTACTCAGATATTGCCCCTTTTTCAATTAAATCTTTCATCGTGGTGGTCATGTCACGACGCAGTGCTTTTAATTTATTTTCGGTAATATCATCCGTTGAATAAATAGAGCCATATTTTTCCATAATAGATAACAGTCTAAAATGATACGTTTTTCCTGGGGCAGCATAACGCCATAAGTGATATAAACGTAACATCATCCAACGCGATAACCCGCGCTTTAATTCTTGAGCACTATTAAAATAATAGCCTTTATATTCAAGGTTATCGATCATGTTATGAACAAACGCATTTAAACACGCCACACATTTAACATTTCCGCCTTGGCCTTTTTTACCGCTAAAGTGTAAAGACGATAAAAAGTTCATGTTTGACTCGTAAAACGAATCATCAATATCAGAATTTTTAGTGTCGGTGGCAGAATATTTAAATGAAAGTTTTGAACCTTGCAATGCTTCAAGCGATTCTTTAATTTGCGGATATGGCATAGACTGACCAACCGCTTTGAGTTCTTGTGCTAATTCGTTCATAGAAAACACAACAGCATATTGAATACCGGATTTAAAATTAATTTTTACTATTTTACCTTTTGAAGCAAGGCGAATTAGTGCACGCTCAACTTTTTCTTCTCTGTCTGATGGCCAAACTAGGTATTCTACGTCTTCACCATCTTTACGAGTACTTACCACAGCCGGTGTTATTTTAATTTCACCATCGTATAAAATACCGTCTACTTTCTCAGATATCTTACGTGTAATAATGGTTTTTTTAGGGGCTTCTTCAAGTGGCAGCTTTTTATGTCCTGAGCGAACAAAGCGTCCCCACAGATCATAATGATTAAATGTGTTAGAGTAAGCGCGTAACCCATGGGCTGCATTTTCTATCGAAATTCGCACATCTTTGTTATCTGTAAATAGTGCTAAACTTTCGTTATCAATTGCACTTTCCACCCCGTGAATTTGGCCTCTAAGTGTATCAGGCAAGTTATCTACCGAGATGTTGACCTTTCGGCTCATGGTTTTTATTTCCGTTTTT
Source organism: Pseudoalteromonas sp. 2CM36K (assembly GCF_023161865.1). NCBI lineage: Bacteria > Pseudomonadati > Pseudomonadota > Gammaproteobacteria > Alteromonadales > Pseudoalteromonadaceae > Pseudoalteromonas > Pseudoalteromonas sp. 2CM36K. The sequence goes on along the minus strand of NZ_JALNTK010000031.1, from coordinate 38,010 downwards.
ATTGTGGCAACTAATAACAACACATAAAGCCACAAAAGTTAAATGTTTAAGTTAGTATAAAAGTGATCTGATTTCAAATAAAATGCTCAGATCAGTATTTTACTAAGAAAAAGTTAATACAAAAGATTTCAGATCACATTTTTACTAACAATGCTTTTATAAAACGATTTTTTACTAACTGAATAATAAATTTGTCCATTGCAAAGTGATTTTTTTGAAATTTAGCACGACAAATTACTGCAAAAATGAGAGGCCTGTGGATAAGCTTAGTTCGAGTTAGCATAGATCTGATCTGTACTTACTATAGATCAGATCTATACTAATTAAAGCACGTATTATCTCTGATGGTGGGTGCATAACTTTATAATTTACTTAGTAAAAACATGATCTATACCATCTACTTTGTGAGTAACTCAGTGCTTAACCTGTGCGTAACTCAGCTACTAAATATTTGCTTAGTATAAAGGTGATCTGCCAGTAAATAAGGATCTGATCTTAACCACGTATAATACTGATCCACTTTCTTAAACATTATTCATATAAATCATATAGTTAAATGCGTATTTTAAGCCCTTAGCCTTTAATACCTTATATACTTAACCATACTTAAACTTCTTTATTTATACTAAGCAATATTAAAGGCGTAAAATTATTTTATATGTCATGTATTTAAAATGTATGTCGCCTTAAATAGTTGTTTACAGCTAATTGAATGGACATTATACTAAACACCTAACTTTGAGGAATAAAGTATGTCTATCAATAATAATGCGCTAGATACCTACCGACTTTTGAAAGCAACCGCAGAAGTTGCTGAAAAATCACTAGAAGGACGTATCCAACATTACCGCGCCCATCTTAAATCTGAAGAAAAAGAATTAAGAACTTACACCCAAAAAGCAGCAGCTGATTTACTTGGCTGTAATAATCGTACCTTAAAAAGACGTCATGACAATGGTGACTTTGACGATTTAAATATAAAACGCGGTGCAAACGGTCATTACGCATATACGTTGGTTAATATTTTTGCTATGGCCGATACAATGGATATAAAGCCTGATCACCGTGCACCGACAGACAAACTCCAAGTTATTGTTATTAATTCTTTAAAAGGTGGTTGTGGTAAAACAACTAGCATGGTTAATATTGCTGCTGCACTTGCCACTACCAACATAAAACGTTATCGCATCGGTATTATTGATTTAGATCCTCAGGGGTCATCATCAAGCTTTTTCCCATCCTCTGAGCCCGATCCAATTACTGTCGGTGATTTGATGCGTGATTGCATTGATCTTGAAGAAGGTGAAACCTGGCCTGAATTTGTGTCAAATTCTTTTTTACCAACTCATATTCCTAATATTCGTGTTTTGCCCTCTGGTATGGACGATTTTTATTTTGAACACGAAACCGCAACTTTGCTTAAAGATACCTCAAACTATGAGCAAACGCGCCATTACCATAAGTTACTAGAGCGCGTTATTGAACCAGTAAAAGATGAGTTTGACATTCTTTTAATTGATACAGCGCCAACGCTTAACTTTATGTTTTACAATGCATTAATGGCTTCAACGGCGATGCTAATTCCGGTTCACCCTGAAGCGGTAGACTTTGATGCAAATAATAAATATTTAAAACGCTTAGGTGAGATTTATCATACCGTTGCCGCTCTTGGCCACGATGGTTGGGACTTTATGCAATTTTTGGTTACTAATTATGTAAAAGGTAACCACTCACAACGTGACATAGTTAAAGATGTTCGTAGTGCTTTTGGTCGCCAAGTCATGAGCTACCCTATTAATCACAGTTCAGCAATTACTGCGAGTTCATCCTCGTTTAATACCATTTTTGATCAAAAAGCGTCTGATAGTTTAGCGAGTAGAGAGTCATTAATGCGCGCACAAGAAAATATCAAAGATGTAGTTGATGAACTCGAAATGCTAATTCGTTCTAATTGGCAATCCACTCAATCTAAATTAAATACGCCTAAGTAAGGATGTTGACTAAAAATGGCTAAAAAACGTAAAAATGACACCCGCTTAGATCCCTTTGCAACCGCTGTTGGCAGTAGCAGCTTAGATGCCCTTTTAGAGCAAGCCAATGCAGGCGACGTTATCCGTATGCCTGCACCCAGTGATCCTAATCGGGAAATAACGCTTGTTTGTAAAGTGATTGCTCACAACGAAATTGAAAAATCGACCCAAGTTTATGGTAAAAATCGTCGCGTACAAGCGCTTTTAAACGAAAAGTCAGTCGCAGATATTCTTCCTGCTATTAAAGAAGATGGCCGTAATCAGCACCCAGCCCTATTATGGGAGCAAGGTGATACAAGCCTTGTATTAGCTGGCTCTAGACGTCGTAAAGCCTGTATTTTAGGTGGCGCAGACTACCTCGTATTGAGTTCTAGTGACTTTAGCGAGCAAGATGCCAAAGTACTTGCGGTTTCATCAGATCAATACATTGCCCCTAGTCTTTGGGAGTTGGGTCAAGCGTATCAACAAACTAGAAACGATCTTATTCAACAAGGCAAAAAAGGCTCGTACCGTGAAATTGCTGTTATTGAAGGGGTATCGCATACAGCGATTGCTGATGCGATAAAAGCGTATGAGCAAATATCTGCAGATGTTATAGCCCTTTACCCAACAGCTAATCATGTTGGTAGAGAAGTTGCTAAAAAGTTGATTAACGCAAAGGAGCGCGATGAGGAAGCATTTAACGAGTTAGTTGTTGCACTTGCCAGCAATGATGAAATTAACGCCTTAGAAGCCGACGACAAGCGCGCTATGCTAATTACTAAATACCTAACTGCAGAGCCTAAAACAGCATCAAAACGTGAAGCGGTTTTAGAAAATGACTTTATTAGTGTGCAACGCAACCTTAAAAGTGGTGACGTTTCAATTAAAATAAATAATAAAGTGATGACAGACAAGCGCTTAGAGCAACTTACTAAGTTATTAAGTGCCTTTAATTAGTTAGTAATATCGTGATCTGTAAAAGGGGTTGGGTTAGTTAAATCATGATCCAATCCCCTTTGTTAGTTGGTAAAAATCTGATCTTTAGTGGCATATAAAGGCTAAAAACATGGCTTAAACCATCAAAGATCATATTTTTACTAACTAAACACTTCCTTATTAATGCCATTTTTTGCTTGTTAGTAAAAACCTGATCTAAGCCTAACTAAATCTCCTGCCAAAGTTAATTAATTGTTTTTCTTTTGTAATTTAAATGTGCTTTTTTAGTAATGAAAATTAAACAATGATCGCCAATTCGCTATAAACCAATTTTTTACTAACCAATCAGATCCAACCAGTTTATTTTAAAAATAATATTGCTTTAGCTCAGCGCTGATAAGGCATATACTGGGAAAATTATTTTTAAATTTTAATACTTTGAGTGACATGTCTGCTAACTTATCAAAAAATGATTTAATGGCTATTTTTGAAGAAATTAAAAATGAGCAGGCTACCCAGTTTCCTCTTTCTGAGCGATTCATAAAAAAATTATTTAAACCCGCGGTGTTGGCCAAAGGAAAATCGTACTATAAAAACGGCCAAATCAGTTGGTTAGAACATAATGCAGATTTTTCTGTGGTTGACTCCACGGTGCAAGGTGATAAAGGATTCGCGTTTAACCAACGTATTGAGATCAGTAAATTACCAACTGGTTATTCGGTCGATACTCATTGTACCTGTAATGTTAAAACTAAATGCCGCCATTTGGCCGCTATTTTGTTAAAGCTTAAAATTGAGCATTCTGGTGAGTACGGTGAAGATTATTTTATTAATGATTGGTTTAGTGAACTAAGCGCACTTAAAAACACCGACCAAGCTCAACCCTCGCAAGTATTACTGTTTGTATTAGACATAGAAAACAACAAAGTATTTTTAACCCCTAAAATTGCCAACTACGATAAAAATAATAATTATGCACTTGGGCGAAATTTAACTGAGCAACAGCTTAATAGTTTTGTAACCCCTAGCGATTTGCTCGAAAGTGATTTTAGATTATATAGCTGGATCCGATCGCAAAATGCGGTCGGTAATATTGAGCTTAAAGGGCAATGGGGATTTAATGCGCTGCAGCAATTACTAGCCACAGACCGATTATTTTTACAACGCTCTCGAGTACCTATTAAAGCGCAACCTGGTTTACCTCTTAACTTTGTTTGGGAAAAACAAAAAGAGGTAACCCAGTTAAAAATTCACTTGGATCAAATTCCTAATTGGGCGTTAATTAAAACAACGCCGCCTATCTACTTAGATTTAGATAAATATAAATTAGGCCGTATTCGTACGCCCCTCAGTGCTGATGAAATTGCGCACTTACAAACTATACCGGCGCTGCATGATACAAACTTTGACCGAATTTATAAGCAGCTTGCTGATAACTTTGGAGTAGGTGTTATTCCCCACCCGACTAATACACCAAGCACGCCTGTTAAGTCGTTGAGTAATGCCATACTTAAAGTCAGCATGTCGGGCTCAGTAATGGCTATTTCGTTATCGTTTAAGTATAAAAATAAAAACTATTTAGCGGGCACCGCGCCTGCAAAGTTAATTAATAGCGCCTTTGAAAACACCGTTACCAATGAGCTGGTCAACTTAGGCTTCGATTTTTGTAAAGGGGGTTTACACAGCGAGTTTATTTTTAGTCAGGAATCGGCTATTCACTTACATTGGCTAGTTCACGAGGTACTGCCCAGCTTTAAACAACGCGGTTGGCAAGTATCAATGAGCAAAGTTAATATTGCTGATACTAAAAGCCAAATTTCATTGCATGTAAACAGAGCTGCAAATCATCAAATGCATAGTAAAGTAATGCTAAACGATACCAAAGTAGCCACCCTATTAAATGTAAATAATAAACTTTATGAATCGTTAAACCGTCAAAGTGAATTATTTTATTACTACCCTGTTGGCCGTCAATTTGGGGTTATTGATAAAGCAGCGTTTAATTTATTAATTGAATTTAAAATGCGATTTGAATTTATTAAAACCCGTGACGAATTTAACATTCCGCTTTCATACTTACCTGAATTAGTTCAGCACACAGCTATTGATGTAGAGCTACATGACCCGTCATTAGAGCGTTACCTTGAAGAACTAAATAACGATGCACTGCTATCACCGAAAACTGCCATTCATGGCTTACACGATTCTGTAGTATTAAGAGAGTATCAGCAAGAAGGCGTGGCTTGGCTTAACTTTTTAAAGCGTAATCAGTTAGGTGGGATTTTAGCGGATGATATGGGCTTGGGTAAAACGTTACAAGTGATTGCCTACTTAGCAAGCTCATACAATACACCGCAAGCAGGGCCTACGCTTATTGTGTGCCCTACAAGTTTAGTGAGTAATTGGCAAAACGAAATTACCAAGTTCGCAAAAAGCTTAAAAGTGACCACTATTTTTGGTGCACACCGAAATGATTCGTTGCAGCATTTGGCACAAGCGCAGTGTATTTTAACCACGTATCCGCTATTAAAACGTGACATTGCTTATTACTCACCGCTGTATTTTGAAAACATTATTCTTGATGAAGCCCAGTATATTAAAAACGATACCGCACAAGTTTCGCGGCTGGTAAAACGTTTAAATGCCGACTTTAAGCTTTGTTTAAGTGGCACCCCAATTGAAAACAATTTATTTGAATTAAAGTCATTGCTCGACTTTGCAATGCCCTCGCTTTTAGGTTCACAGGCGCACTTTAAGCAGCATTTTCAAGGCCCTATTGAACGCGAAAGCAATATTGAACGTGCAGAGCAACTAAAAGCGTTAATTATGCCGTTTATTTTGCGCCGTACTAAAGCCCAAGTGGCTCAAGAGCTGCCGCAAAAAACCGAACTTATAAAAGAGTTTGAGTTTGAACCTAAACAAAAAGACATGTACCAAGGTATAACCCGTGCGCTTGAAGAGAAACTCATTGATTTATTTGCCGAGCAAGGCGTACAAAAAAGTAAACTCGCTTTTTTAGAAGCTTTATTAAAGTTACGCCAAATTTGTTGTCATCCTAAACTCATTGAACCTGAAACTGAGGCAGCCAGTGCTAAATTAGAATGGTTATCGAGCCACTTACCTTTAATGCTTAGCCTTGGCCGTAAAGTGATTATATTTAGCCAGTTTACCTCTGCCCTTGATTTAATTGCCGAGCGTTTAATTGAGCTAAATATTAATTTTAGTATGCTAACTGGGCAAACGCGTCATCGCGACAAAGTAATAGACGAATTTACCAGTGGTAACACTTCCGTGTTTTTAATTAGCTTAAAAGCCGGTGGTACAGGGCTTAATTTAACCCAAGCCGACACCGTTATTCATTTTGATCCATGGTGGAACCCAGCCGTTGAAAAACAAGCCACCGATCGTGCTTATCGAATTGGACAAACAAACCCAGTGTTTGTTTATAAACTAATTATGGCTAACTCTATTGAACAAAAAGTATTTCAAATGCAGCAAGATAAGCAAGCGCTTGTAGATGCATTATTTACTGAAAAATCAATGAGTTTTACCCAGTTTGACGAACAACAAATGCTGTCTTTAATTAAAAGCTAAAATAATTTTAAAAAATCATGACGAGTTTTTGAACTTATTTAAATTGTAGGCGTCTATTAATATGCTTGGTTAAATTGCAGTTTCTCCAAGCTTTCATGTTGATATCCCATATAGTAGTTACTAGACATAGTAATGATTAAGCCAGCCAGCAATGCGCTGGCTTTTTTTTGCTTTTAAAAAATATTTTTTTATTAAATTTATTTTGAACTAATCACAAATGGCTGTGTCTATTATTATGCTTGTAGTTGATGTGTTGTTATACAAGTTTCATGTTGATTTCCCTGTTTGATTACTAATTTAGTAATATTGAGCCAGCTTTATTAGCTGGCTTTTTTTATGCCTCAAATTCAACTTTTTTAAAATTATTTTGAACTAATTTAAATGCAGCGCGTCTACTATAATGCTTGTAGTTGATATGTTGTTTTACAAGTTTCATGTTGATTTCCCTGTTTGATTACTAATTTAGTAATATTGAGCCAGCTTTACTAGCTGGCTTTTTTTATGCGCTTAATTTAGTGTTTTACCCTACTGCTAAAGAGCGTAATTCGTTATGATGGCATGTCACTAAATTTTAAAAGTTTATTCTATGTTTACTTCGTTTTTATCCCATTTAGATTGGTTAAGTGCTGCTACTGGCGCTTTAGCCGGTATGGCTATTTTCAGCGTTGTATCAGTCCAGTTAAGCAAAAAAATAAAGCGCCAAGTGAGTGAGCAGCAGCAACAATTATTGTTATTACAAAGCCAGTATGAGCATACGCAAAATCAATATGCCTCTTTAGTGGAAGAGCACGACTTGTTAGGGCTTACTCATCAAGAGCAACGTGATCAGGCGCAACATTTTAAAACGCGATTAACTGAGCAAGAAAAACAAAGCCAACTTTATAATCAATATTGGCGTAAAGCCGAAGCCGAGCTAACCGCCCTGCGCGAGCAATACAATCTGCGCGATGTCGAGCTTAATAATATACGCACTACCCTTGAGCAAAAGCAGCAACATTTCAGCGAGCAACTGGCTCACATAGAGCAAAGTAAAGAAACGCTTAAAAAAGAATTCGAAAATTTAGCCAATCAAATCTTAGAAGAAAAATCGCAAAAATTTAAAACCCTCAATCAAGAAAGCATAGAGCAGTTACTCAAGCCGGTTCAAGGTGAGCTAAAAGGCTTTAGAGATAAAATGGAATCTATTCACGTTGAAGACTTAAAACAACGTGCAGCACTTAAAACCGAGCTATTACATTTACAAGCCAAAAGCCAAGCCATTACCGAGCAGGCTGACAAGCTAAGCAATGCCTTACAAGGGCAAAAGAAAACCCAAGGTAATTGGGGCGAACTCATGCTTGAAAACGTGCTTGATAGCGCAGGACTTCGAGCTGGCACAGACTATAAACGCGAAGTGTCGTTTAATACCGAAGATGGTCGTCTTCGTCCTGATGTGGTGGTGTATTTACCCCAAGGTCGGCACTTAGTGATTGATGCAAAAACATCGTTAAATGCCTATACCCGCTACGTAAATGCCGAAACAGAGCTGGAATCTCAACAAGCGATTAAAGAGCATGTAAATGCCGTAACTGCCCGTATAAATGAGTTGGCCAGTAAATCGTATGACCGTTTACCAGGGATAAACTCGCCTGAGGTTGTTATTATGTTTGTACCCATAGAATCCGCCTTTGTAGAAGCACTTAAATACCAAAGCGACATTTACCAGCAAGCAATAGAAAAGAACATTTTGGTTGCTACCCCTACTACCCTGCTAACCAGTTTAAATATTGTTAAACAGTTATGGCGCTTTGAAGAGCAAACTAAATATTCAAAAGAGCTGGCTAATCGTGCTGAGCGTTTTTACAGTAAACTCAACGGCTTTTTAACCAGTATGGAAGGGGTGGGTAAACAGCTCGATAAAGCCAAAGAAACCTACGATAAAGCATTTTCTCAGTTATACCGTGGTAAAGGTAACTTAATTAAACAAGCCTCAGAATTTAAAGAGCTGGGTGTATCGGTGCAAAAAGAGTTACCTCAAGAAAGCGTTGAACGCGCTCACTTAGAGCTTGATGAATAAACACCACATATAATATTTTCGCACGGAGGTTGTGCGTTTATGTGGCTAGTTATTTACTAACTGCGCAGGCACTATAATAATATCTGTCCTTTAGGATTAACCACATGCAACGCCCAACCGTTTTTTTCATTTCTCATGGTGGCGGCCCAATGCCATTACTAAGTGATGCCAACCATGCAGAAATGCGAGCCTGCTTAGAACAAGTTGCCGCTACAATCCCAAAGCCTTCTGCTATTTTAATGATCAGCGCGCATTGGGAAGCTCAACCAATTAGTATAACGGCGCACTCTTCACCACCGCTTATTTACGATTACTACGGTTTTCCTAAGCAGGCGTACCAATTAACTTACCCTTGTGCTGGCCAGCCGCAACTTGCTAATTTAGTACAGCAAGCGCTCGCAACACATAATATTGACTCAAAACTCGATCCACAGCGTGGTTTTGATCACGGTATGTTTGTACCGTTAAAAATTATGTATCCAGAGGCCGATATTCCCTGTGTGCAAATATCCTTGCACCCAGGCCTTGATCCGCTGTTGCATGTTGAAATTGGTAAAGCGTTGCAAAGTATTGATTACGATAATTTATTAATTATAGGCTCAGGCTTTACCTTCCATAATATGCGCGCTTTTGGTGTTACCCAATCAAACGATGTTAACCAGCAAAATCAGGCATTTGAAAATTGGTTGGTAAGCACAATCGCAGATCAAACATTAACCGAGCAACAGCGTGAACAGCAATTATTAGCATGGCAGCAAGCTCCAGCTGCACGCTTTAATCACCCCAGAGAGGAGCACTTGTTACCGCTTCATGTATGCTATGGCGCTGCTATGTGTGCAAGCACTGAGGTATTTGAATTAAATATTGCCAATAAGCGAGCCAGTATGTATTTGTGGCAATAATAAAAAACACGCCAGACTTTGCTAGGCGTGTTTTTTGGTTCTAGTGTATTTATTACAGTGGTTAAGCGTAAGCAATTACCATTTCATTTCGCCTTTATGAACTTTAGCGCCAATGCTAAGAGCCATAGGCAATACAGTCTCTGGGTATGAGTTGATCATTTTATCTATCAGCAGCTTGCTGCTATCACTACTTTGCTTAGCGTGTGCAAAATCCTTTAAATACTGGATTGAAAAATCAATATTTGCAGCATCTAATTAGGTGTCTGCTTTCATATGCCAAGAGATCACCACGTCAGGGTTGAATGCTTTCATTTCATTAAGTTGCTTTGCCCATGCATTTTGCTCTGCCTGAGTTTGTGCATCGGCCATCCATAAATGAACATTAGCGTATACAGCCACATTCCCTAAAATAGCTTTATTATCAGGTACCCATAAATAAGGACGATGATTATGCTCACCCTCTGTGCCACGAATTTCAATGCTGTGACCTTCTATTTTTAAGCTATTACCATTAAATACCTTAGGTACGACGGGGTTTTTTGGTACGTTTTCACCCATTTTTGGTGTCCAACAAGCAAGTTTACTTTGAAGCTTTGCTGCTATTTTTTGAAGCACTGCCGGTGTGGTTATAACCTCTGCCTCAGGAAAAAACTGTTGTAACACCTCAGCGCCAAAATAGTAATCAGGGTCGGCCTGGCTAATAAAAATAGTTTTTAGTTGTTTGCCAGAATCAATTACTTTGGCGGCAATGCGCAGTGCATCGGCTTTGGTAAATCCGGTATCAATTAAAATTGCATCGGTACGGCCATAAACCAGCGTGGCATTAACATGAAAGCTATTGCTGTCAGCGTTATAAACATCAAGGGTTAATGGGGTTTCGTCTGCAATAGCGATATTGCTGGTTAATAGTGTGCTTAATAAAAGCGTGCGTAGGTTCATGGTATTCTCATCATTGGTTGCTAATGCGAGCATAATAAAGGTTTGATATGTTCAGAAAAACAACCAATAATTAGCATCATTGTTTCATGAGTCGTGTAAATACTATGGATAAACTCACCGCAGCGCAGGTTTTTGTTGATGTTGCCTACTCAGGCAGTTTTACTGCCACTGCCGAACGGCTTGAAATGTCACGCCCTATGGTTACTCGTCGTATTGAGTCGGCAGAGGCATGGCTCAATACTCGTTTGCTACACCGAACTACCCGAAAAATTACACTTACCACCGCTGGCGAGGCCTGTTTACCCGAAATAGAGCAATGGTTAGCACAGGCTAACCGTTTAGTTGAACAAACTAAAAGCCAGCAACAGTTGTCAGGTAAAATACGAGTAGTGACCAGTATGTCGTTAGGTTTTGCACAATTAGCCCCTATATTTACACGCTTTATGAAACGTCACCCTAACGTGCAAATAGACATAGATCTTGAAGACTCAACCACAGATCTAATAGAGCAACGTGTTGATTTGGCTATACGTATTGCAGCCAATCCTGATCCTTCGTTAATAGGTAAACCTATTGCCGAGTGTGAATCTATATCAGTGGGTGGCCTCAGCTGATTACCTTACAGATTATCCGCCAATAACGACACCACAACAGTTAAGCACTCATCAGTGTTTAGGCTATAAAAACTTTGACCGATATATTTGGTATTTACACAACGGGGATGAATTTCAATCGGTTGATGTTAAATGTAATTTAAGTGCAAACGAGGCCACCACATTACTTCATGCAGCCATAGCCGGTGGTGGTATTTCAGTGCAGCCTACGTATTTAGCAAATCAATATTTACTGGATGGTCGCTTGCAGCGTGTATTAGCGCCATGGACATTAAACCCAATGAAAATTTATGTGCTTTACCCTTCTCGTCAGCATATATCGACAACAGTAAGAGCGCTAATCGACACGCTCAGTGAAGAATTTAAAAATCCAGCATGGTAATTAATTATAAAAGTTTGGGTTTAAACCATGGCTTTGTGCGTTAAACATGCTGATATTGTGTACGTTATTTTGTTACAGTAAATGTAATAAGCGCCTTAATCTATAAAGGTCAAAAGACCGAAGGAACAATAACAATGAATCTGATCAAAACATCGGGCTTGGCACTGGCCATTGTTGCGGGCTTAGGCTTGCAAGCATGTTCAAGTACTAGCATATCAACCAACAACAATGCAGCGATGAGTACCGTGAATAATCCATTAAGCCTAGCGCAAATTTATAAAGACAAAGAATTTAAAACCCAGCGTAGCACTTATTTTAAGTGGCTAGACGATGGTACCGGCTACACTGTGCTTGAAGAGCGCGAAAGTGAAAAAGAAGAAAGTGAAAAAGAAAAAGCAGACGATAACAACGTCGATGACGAAAAAGAGCACGGCGTAAAAGGCAACGACATTGTATTTTACAATGCTGACGGCACAGGCCGTAAAGTACTGGTTGAGTTTGAAAAGCTGTTGCCAGAGGGCGCAGACGAGCCATTTGCAATCGAAAGCTATCAGTGGTCAAAAGACGGTAAATGGCTTATGGTATTTACCAACAGTGAGCAAGTTTGGCGTTCGCGCAGCCGAGGCGACTTTTGGTTACTTAACCTTGAGACTAACCAATTACAGCAACTTGGTGGTAAAGACGTTGAGCCAACTAAGTTAATGTTTGCTAAGTTCTCGCCAGATAGCTCAAAAGTGGCTTACGTACGCGATAACAACATTTACATGCAATCGGTCGGCAGTAACGATGTAACCGCGCTCACAACCGATGGCAGTGCCACCATTGTTAACGGTAATTTTGATTGGGTATACGAAGAAGAATTTACTATTGCCGATGGTTTTCGTTGGAGCCCCGACAACAAATCAATCGCCTATTGGCAGCTTGATACCAGTGACGTTAAATTTTTCACTATGATTAACAACACCGACGAACTGTACCCTACCCTTAAAGAATTCCCTTATCCTAAGGCCGGTGAAACCAACTCTGCCGTGCGTGTTGGTGTGGTAAGCCTTGCTGATAAACAAACCCGTTGGGCTGAGCTTGAAGGCGATAACCGCGACCGTTATATTCCGCGTATTAGCTGGGCAGGCACCGGTAATGAATTAATGATTCAAGACTTAAACCGCCCGCAAAGCCATAACAAAGTGTGGTTGTTTGATTGGCAAAAGCAGCAACTGACCAAGATTTTAGAAGACAAAGACGATGCGTTTATCGAATGGTTTTATAAAGCAAACTGGTCAAAAGACGGCGAGTTTTTTATTTGGCATAGCGAACGCGACGGTTGGCGTCATCTTTATCGTGTATCGCGCGATGGCAAGACTATTATCGACCTAACCCCTGGCGATTACGACATTATTGATATGCTTACCATCAATGAAGATAAAAACGTGATGTATTTTATTGCCTCGCCAAACGATCCTGGTCAGCGTTATTTATACAGCACACCGCTTGATGGCAGCAGCAAACCGGTGCGAGTAACACCTGCTGAGTTTGAAGGTTCAAACAGCTACTACATGTCAAAAGATGCCTCATGGGCAATGCACACTTACTCTAAATTTGGTACGCCACCGACTAAAGAGATCATTAAAGTGGCAGATCATAGTAATGTAAAAACCTTAGTTGAAAATACAAAGCTTAAACAAAAGCTGGCTGAGCAAAGCTTACCAAAGCATGAGTTTTTCAAAGTAAACGCGCAAGATGGCACCGAGCTTGACGGCTACATTATGTTCCCAGAGAACATGGATAAAAGTAAAAAATACCCAATTGTGTTTTACGTATACGGCGAACCATGGGGCTCTACCGTGCAAGATCGCTGGGAAGGCAACAGTTACCTGTATAAATCACTGTTAACGCAAAAAGGCTTTATTGTGGCATCGGTTGATAACCGTGGTACACGTGCACCAAAAGGCCGCGATTGGCGCAAATCGATTTATAAAAAAATTGGCTCAATTACCGTGCAAGACCAAGTAGACGCCCTAGATGCTATGGCTAAACGTTGGGATGTAATAGACACAGACCGTGTTGGTGTGTGGGGGCATTCAGGGGGCGGTAGTTCAACCCTTAACTTATTGTTCCGCCACGGTGATAAATTTAAAGTAGGCATTGCCTCAGCACCCGTGCCAGACATTCGTTTGTACGACACTATTTACCAAGAGCGTTATGCGGGTAACCCAAATACCGATCCTGAGAGTTACGATAACACCTCGCCGATTACCTTTGCTAAAAACCTAACCGGTAAGCTATTGCTTATTCACGGCACAGGCGATGATAACGTGCATTACCAAGGCTCAGAGCGTTTAATTGACGAGCTTGTAAAGCATAACAAGCAGTTTGAGTTTTTCTCATACCCAAACCGCTCACACAGCTTGCGCGAAGGCAAAGGCACCACTTTGCATTACCATACTATGATGGCTGATTTTTTTGAAAAGCACTTACTAAACAAGTAATCGCTTTAAAAAAATAAAATACTAAAGCCGCACACTAATTATTAGTGTGCGGCTTTTTTAATCAAAATGTAACGGGGGTTTACAGCTGGGTTTAAAGGTTAAAGCTTTGGCAAGGGTTGGGGGCGAGTAAGTCATACGAAACCCAGTTAATGATAGTTATCTGGATAAATAAAAATAGTTAGATGTACCTCATTATCTGACCGTTACGTCTTTTATGAAGTAATAGATTGCATAATTATAGGGATCTTTTATAATGGAATGACTGGCGACTCGGAGTATCTCCAGTCAATGTGCTGGTCCCTAAATGCCTATAGGTATGTTTCTTCTGTTGCCTTTGTCAACGATTCGGTTCGACAAAGGCAACTAGTTGAAATTAGTCTCTGGAGTCTTTCGCTTTTTTCACCTTGCTTCAAATCTAAACTCTAAAACTTATAAAGTTGATTCGATTTGTGTTTGTCGTTATGTTTAATTTACATAGTAAACTCATAATTTTTCTGAGGAGGTTTTAATGCACTTAAAAAGCTTAGAGAAAGCTTTTAATACTATGTTTCATAACCCTCAATTATTTGAAGAGTTCCTTTGTTCAGATTTATCGAACGAAGTAGAAGAGTTTTACATAGGCAAAGAAAAACCACGAAAAGTAATCCGAGTATCTGAAAAATTTAAAACATTTCTTCGCTTTATCGATAAAGTCATTTTACAGCACTTAAAAATAAATGAGGATGTTGTACATTCGTATATCAAAGAAAAAAGTGCTATGTCAGCTGTGCAATCGCATGTGAATGGTAAGTATTTTTTAGTTTCTGATATTGTGAGTTTTTTTTCAAACGTAAGTTCAGAAGATGTAAAAAAAATATTAGTGGCAAACGTTTCAAATATTCCAATTGAAGATATTGAGGATTACATACCGAGAATAGTTACATTAGTTTGTTGGAATAACTGTTTGCCTGTTGGTTTTGTAACTTCCCCTAAATTAAGTAATGCTGCACTCTTCCAATTTGATTCTGCAATGGCTGATTATTGTAAAAAGCAAAACTTAACTTACACCAGGTATTCAGATGACTTAATTGTATCAAGTCAAGCTCGAGAGCCGCTAATAGAACTTCAAACCCAATTACAGAGCTTAATTTCACAAAATACAAACGGACAGTTAGAAGTAAATCTCGATAAAACTAAAATATATACGATAGGTCAGCCATTTACGATTCTTGGATTAGTAATTACTCAGTACCAAACATTAACTATTAGTCGAAAACATAAAAACCATTTGGAGGTGGCTCTTCATTATTTCGTGACGGATAAGTTGCGTTTTAAAGATTATTTGGAAGAGCATTTCGCAGGAAAAGAACAGTCTTTATTTGGCTTACTTCATTATGCAAAATCTGTTGAACCAAGATATATAAATAAGTTGCAACGCAAATATGGAGCTTATGCAATTACAGACCTCTTGGAAAATAAGTGGAATGACTAAGCATCAAGTATCAATAAAAAATGTTAAGAGCTTTCAATCATTAAAGCTGGAATTTAACTTTTCTGAGCAACAAATGATCGTTATAACAGGAAAAAACGGCATAGGTAAAACTACGATTGTTAAAGCGCTTAAGCAAATTTATGACCCTAAAGTATTTACACACACCTCTAGCGAAGGCTCTATCAGTGATTCAAGTGAAATATCGGTTCATTTAAGTCACCATCCTGAAGTGATATTTCAATACAACAAACACTTAAAAGCGCTTGATACTAAAAGTGTACTACCTGCAAAGAATACAGTGGTTGCAGAGCTTCCAGTTCCATTTGGTGACCGCTTTAGGCGTTATTCTGATGTATCAGCTATCGATGTAGATTTGAGAACTAATATTGCTACCTCAAACTATAAAGTTGCTGATGAGCTCAAAGCATTTTTGGTTTCAGTGTATGGGCATTTATCAAGCCATAGATATGAAAATTTATGCGAAACAAGAGTAAAAGGAACTAAGTATTATTTTATACCGCAAGATGATGATTATTATTTAAGAGAAGATCATTTTAGTTCAGGTGAATTTTTTCTGATTCAATTGTTCCGCTTTATCAAAACGGGTGCAAAATTTATAATTATTGATGAAGTTGATATTGCTTTAGATGCTGTCGCACAAGTGAATTTATACAATGCACTGACTGAGATTCTGCAAGGCACAGAGTCTAAAATAATACTTATTTCGCACTCATTAGCACTAATGAAAAAAACTCCCGATGGTGCTTTGTTTTACCTAGAAAGTATTCAAGGAAAGTTAACTTTAGAGCCTAAATCATTTGGTTATATAAACTCTGATTTATATGGTTTCAAAGGCTCAGATAAATACATCCTTACAGAAGATCCTGTACTAGAAGGGTTTATACTATTTATTATTCAATATTTTAATATACAACCTGACTATGAATATAAAGTGATTGGTGTAGGTGGTTGTAATCAATTAAAAACCTTACTTATGAAAAATGAAGTAGATGAGCTCTTCTCAAATGCAGAAAATGTTTTAGCTGTACTTGATAATGATGCATACCCTGATTTTAAAAGTTCTTATGAAGGAAGAAGTGGTGTCGTTAGTTCCGGAATCGATGATCTTGAGTTATTCATATATTTAAATAGGGAAACGTTATTTACTGATAATTTTGTACCACCTTATGCTGAGTCTTCAAGACCTAAAACAGCATCTAAATCTTATTGGAAATGGTTAACTGTTGATCGAACACCTCTTTGCAGACCAATAGAGCTCTATAAAAAGGTAGTCGAACAGGCTGTCGAAGAATCACAATTACTTGCAGGTCATTTAAAAAGCTTTCTATATAGAGATTAATGATCTAAATACTATATTTTTTATAACAGTATTACTTTCTCAATTTCAACGTATACGAAAATATAAATACGCTCGAATTTTTTAATTGAGCAAAAATTATTTAAAACGTGTGCTAAGAGCTAACTTTTATTTTTACTTCCAAAAACCATTACTATCTTGTAACTGGCTCATGAGCTGTTTGCCAGCATAAACATTAAGTGATCTATTATTCATGCTCAGCCACCATGTTCTGGATTTGCATTAGTAATTTATTTTTAGCCTTTTCATCATGTTGAGGTACAACCACGTCTATTTTTACTTCTAAGCCTAAAGCTTCCATTAAATCAAACGCGCGGCCAATTGATAACGAACCTGTGCCATTTTCAAAATCACTTACTGTATTAATACTAATACCGGAGAAATCTCCCGCAGTTTTTTGGTCAAGCTTTTGGCTTTTTCTCACAATGCTAGCCAATTTACCTAATTGTTTTGCTGACTTTATCGTGACTTCCATTACCAATCCAAAATTCACAGTGTTTTGTGAATAATAGTTAAAAAAGTACAAAAAAGCTAATAATTCACAATATTTTGTGAATTATAGCGAAAGTTAACTTACTAAAGAATAAATTCACAGTATTTTGTGAATTAGTAAATTAATAGGCATGAACCTAATAAATTCACAATAAACTATGAATTTAGGTAATTGAAAATTTCACTCTCTTTTTAATCAAAATGTAACGGGGGTTTACAGCTGAGGTCAAAGGTTAAAGGAACAAGGTCAAAAAATTTTAGTTACGTTAAGTTTGGTATAGTCCAACAAAACCCAACAAGGAAATACTGCTCAATAGGTAATAAGTGAATCGTTTAATGTTAAACATAGCTTGGTACGAGAATAGAAATAAAAAGAGTAGCATCCATGCTACTGCAAGTGCGATATTAATAAAAAACTAAGAGCTTGGTTGCGAAGGTTGATACTTATTAACGAGAATGTGCTGCAAACTTTTAAGTGCCCGCTTTATCGCTTGCAGCATACTTCTTCCCTTTGTATTTACATTAATACTGGGTAGCCCAGTCAAAAGAATATTAATTTTGCATTGCTGCAAAGTGCCGTGGCGCTCACTTGAAAGATCATTAATTTGAATCTCTACTTTACGAATATTTAAAGCATGTTTTTCCAATTGGCTTTTTATCAACTTCAAAAGCGACATCTTTTCACTTGCGTTAATTATCTTGTTTTTAACTGTAAGTTTTAGCTTCATGCAATTACACCTTTTAATAGTAACTATGTTGCAGGCATGACTGTAATCTACTAACTTAGTGGCAAAGGAAAAAGCTGATTATTTCTTACTTTAAAACAGGTATTTTCGAATGATTACCAACATTAACTACAATCACTTATATTATTTTTGGCAGGTAAGTAAGCATGGAAGTATTGCAGCGGCGAGTAAAATACTTAATTCAACGCCGCAAACGGTCAGCTCACAAATTACTAACTTAGAGCAACGATTAGGAAAACCACTGTTTGTTCGCCAAGGGCGAGGCCTACAGTTAACTGAATTTGGCCATGTAACTCAGCAATACACCAATGATATGTTTGCTATTGCTCACGAATGGCTAGAAACCACGCAAGGTGATACCACGCAATACTCACGAACGTTAAAGGTGGGTATTTCAGATGTGTTGCCTAAATCACTGGTGTCGAAGTGGCTAGCGCCTTTAATTAATAACGACCGTATTACAAACTTACACTGTATTGACGGCCAACAAGATGAGCTGCTTGCACAAATGGCGATTCATAAGCTCGACTTAGTGTTAGCCGATAAACCACTCGATACTACTTTGCCATTTAAGGCGTTTTGTCATGAAATAGGTAAAAGCCAAATCGCTCTTTTTGGTAACGAAACATGGCATTCGCAGTTACATAAGCAGTTTCCGCAGTCTTTAAATAACAAGCCTTTAGTGCTCCCCGCAAAAGAAAGCCCTGTCGCGCGGGCTATTTATTATTGGCTGCAAGAGCAAGACATTGAAATGACAATAGCTGGCCATGTTGACGACAGCGCATTAATGAAGTCACTCGGTGAGCAAGGGTTTGGGATATTCCCTGCGCCTATTTTGGTAAGAGCCGAAGTAGAGCGCCATTACGGCGTAAATTACATTGGTACAATTGATAATGTTTATCAGCATTATTATGCCTTTACGCCCGACAAGCTCATTAAAGACAGTATTTATGACGAATTTATAAAGCACGCGCAAATGACGTAGATTTTAGTTAATCACCTTAAGATGTTAAAGGTTAAAGGATTCGGACTCTAACGCTCAACACCTACGCGGGATGAACCCGCTGCTACTAGTCGCTAATATTCTAGGTAGCAGCGGCTTTATGCCGCGTGTTTTTAAGGCTCATATAAATGCTCTTATCGAGTAAACATATTAATTGCCATTATTATTAATAAGCCGGCAAATATTTTTTTAATGGTTGAAACCGGTAAGTAATGCGTGGCTTTAGCACCGAGTGGCGCAGTAAACCATGAGGTGCATACAATACCCAATAAAGCGGGCAAATACACAAAGCCTGCAAATCCTTGTTTTAGGCTAAATAACTGGCTGCCTGAGCTGATATAACCTATTGAACCAAACAGCGCTATCACAATGCCTGAGGCCGAGGCGCAGCCAATGGCTTTTTTCATATCAACAGAAAAAAACGTTAGTAGCGGCACTAATACTGCCCCGCCGCCAATGCCAATCATGGCAGATAACCCACCGGTTATGGTCGTATAAACACTCAGTAGCCCTTTGTTTGGTAACGGGCGCGCTATTGCGGAATCACTCTTACCTGAAAAAATCATTTTTAGTGCAATTAGCACTACGCTTACAGCAAACACCAAACGCACTACATGCTCAGGTAACAGCGCAGCCATAAAGCCACTAATAAGCGCGCCAAAGGCAACGCCTGCCATAACCCAAGGTGCAATATCCCAGGGTACATTGCCATTTTTATGATGCGCAATAGCCGACGAGGTCGAAGTAAATAAAATAGAGGCCAGCGAGGTCGCAATGGCAACCACCACCACTTGTTCAGGTGGCAAAGCATTAAAGTGCAGTAATATCATGCTGAGTATGGGTACAATAACCAGACCGCCCCCTATTCCTAATAAGCCTGCTAAAAAACCAACACCACTGCCAAGTATGGCGCAGTAAATAATTAACACTATTAAATCACTCATTCCTTTTGTCTCTTCTTATGTTAGGGGTTGTTATGCTCTGTGGCGGTGAGTTGCGTGTAAAAAACGTTTAATAAAACAGCTAAGCTCACCAAGGTTTACTCGAGTATATCAACAACCGTTTATGCAAATGCCACTTTAAGTGCCTATAAGCATTGAATAATACTCACGTTTTGTATGAATAAATCACAACACCCGTAAAAACATCTAGAAGTCTAGACTTCTAAAGTGGGTTTTGTCGCAGAGGGGGCGTCTACTAGCCTAATTTATTCATGCAACTTAGTAAGAGAGTGAATCTGGCTCATGTTTTACCTGAAATAATACCGTTTTTCTTCATGCTACATAGCGCGTATAAATTTATTAACTCTGCACAGCACCATTACAGTTATCCCGTTAGTTTGGTTTTAACAGCGAGTAATGTGTCATTGATAAAAGCAGTAACAACTCAGATTGAAAGGATACGGCTATGAGCACTGATCTTACATTTACGATTAAAAGCACTAACTTGGATGAAAACTATCATCCATCAAATAACACACGTATTACGACCAATTTCGCTAATTTAGCAAGGGGTGAAAGCCGCCAACAAAACCTGCGAAATACCCTAAAAATGATCAACAATCGTTTTAATGCACTGGCCAGTTGGGATAACCCAGAAGGGGAGCGTTACGAGGTTGAGCTCAAGATCATTTCGGTTGATTTAAACATTGCAGGCAGTGGCCAAGCATTTCCGTCAATAGAGGTATTAAAAACCAATATTATTGACCACCAAACTAACGAGCGAATAGAAGGCATAGTGGGTAATAACTTTTCATCGTATGTGCGCGACTACGATTTTAGTGTGTTATTGCTTGAGCATAACAAAAGCAAACCGCAATTTAGTATTCCCGATAACTTTGGTGACTTACACGGCAAGTTGTTTAAATGCTTTGTAAACTCAGATACCTATAAACAGCATTTTAAAAAGCCACCAGTTATTTGCTTAAGCGTGTCTGATAACAAAACCTATCAGCAAACCGAAAATCTACACCCCATTTTAGGCGTAGAGTATCAGCCTAATGAGTCGTCGTTAACAGAGCAATATTTTAAAAAAATGGGCTTACAAGTGCGCTACTTTATGCCACCAAACAGCGCTGCACCGTTAGCCTTTTACTTTTTTGGTGACCTACTTAACGACTACAGCAACCTTGAGCTAATTAGCATTATTAGCACCATGGAAACGTTTCAAAAAATTTATCGTCCAGAAATTTATAACGCCAATGCCGCCGCAGGTAGCCGTTATAAACCAAATTTAAAAAATGACGATCATTCGTTAACGCAAATTGTGTATGACCGCGCAGAGCGAGGTCAATTAGCGGTTGAGCAAGGCAAATTTACCGAGCAGCATTTTATTAAGCCTTATCAGTCAGTGCTGCAGCAGTTCTCAGCAAGTATCGCTTAATCACACAACAAAATTAAAGGCAGCATTTATTATGAAAAAACTATTACCTACATCATCAGCAGGCAGCTTGCCAAAACCGTCATGGCTTGCTGAGCCCGAAACCTTATGGTCGCCATGGAAATTACAGGGCAGTGAGCTGGTTGATGGCAAACACGACGCCTTGCGTATTTCCCTACACGAGCAACAAACCGCAGGCGTAGATATAGTCAGCGATGGCGAACAAACTCGCCAACACTTTGTAACCACCTTTATTGAACATTTAAATGGCGTTGATTTTGAAAACCGTAAAACAGTTAAAATTCGCGACCGTTACGACGCCAGCGTACCCACAGTGGTTGGCCCTGTGTCTCGCACTAAATCGGTATTTGTTGAAGACGCTAAGTTTTTACGCCAGCAAACCAGCCAACCAATTAAATGGGCATTGCCAGGGCCAATGACCATGATCGACACCCTGTATGACGATCACTATAAAAGCCGTGAAAAACTAGCATGGGAATTTGCTAAAATACTCAACCAAGAAGCCAAAGAGCTAGAGGCCGTAGGGGTCGACATAATTCAATTTGATGAACCTGCTTTTAACGTGTTTTTTGACGACGTAAACGACTGGGGCATAGCCTGCTTAGAGCGAGCCATAGAAGGGTTAAAATGCGAAACCGCCGTGCATATTTGCTACGGCTACGGCATTAAAGCCAACACCGATTGGAAGAAAACCCTTGGCACCGAGTGGCGACAATACGAAGAAGTATTCCCTAAGCTGCAAAAATCGAATATTGATATTATTTCGCTCGAATGTCAAAACTCACATGTACCCATAGAGCTACTCGAACTGGTACGCGGTAAAAAAATAATGGTGGGCGCAATCGATGTAGCCACCAATACTATAGAAACACCCGAAGAGGTGGCCAAAACCCTACGCGAAGCACTTAAATATGTAGATGCCGATAAACTCTACCCCTGCACCAACTGCGGCATGGCACCCCTACCCCGCGACATCGCAAACGGTAAACTTAACGCCCTAAGCAAAGGCGCAGAGCTAGTACGCAACGAGTTATTAGCAGCGAATGTCGCTTAATTTTTAGTTACAGCTGCTGCAAAAAAAGCCACACCTCAACAAATATTGAAGTGTGGCTTTTTTGATCAAAATGTAAGGGGGGTTTACAGTTAAAGTGCAAGGTCAAAGGTGAAAGGGAAAAGGTTTAAGTTCGTTGAATATTGGTTGGGTGAGTGCAGCAAACCTAGCGTAATTAACCTCAGAACTGCATAAGAATTAAAGCCGAGTCACTTTTATACTCGGCTTTTTAGTCTGAAAAGTATAGGCAATTAATCCAGCCATTAAATTAACCATAAATGAGATGCCGCTGCGGTGCCTTGTGTGGTCTATTTGAGCCATATTTTTCAGCTGACTCTATTAGGTGTTTAATCCATTGAGGTTCAAACAATAAACAAAAATCATCGACACCTAGGTAAATTGCATCTAAGTTATTCATGCCCTTGCCTCGGTAATCTTATGTTTCTTGGTCGAAAGATCTGATCACCGCAAGGGCATTTAGTTCCATTTCTTATGTGCAGCTCAGGTTATTTACGCTTCTTGTCGTGGGTTTAACCTGAATAACGACGTGTTAGTAAGTAAAACTGAGCAAACCAAAGCGTTTACTCATTTTATAAGCCAAGTTGGTGAATGGATAAATACCGACTACGCGCTGGATAAAAAAGAACAAGCACGGTTATTACTCGATTCATTAAGTAGCGCCATTGATCGAGCTCATAGTTTAGCCCTTGCTACTATTTTACATATCAACAATTGCCATCGTCAGCTGCACACCGTTATTTGTGAACACTTAAATCTTGATGCGCCATTTACTGAAAAAACCCAGCGTTTAGCCTGTTGCCGCTATTATTTAGCCTGTTATAGCAAATGCCAAACCTGCCCTAAAAAGGACATTAATACCAATGAACCAACGTCTTAAAACGATTGATCTTGTGCGTGGTGCGAGCGTTTTCATTATGATTATTGTGCATACCTTATGGATGTATGCCTCCACAACGCTTCAAAGTGAAAGCGCATTTGGTACGGTTGTACATATACTTGGCAAAGGCACCGCCTCGTTTTTGGTGGCAATGGGGCTATTTATGGCGCTTTCGCGCAGGCAAACACCCTTGCTATTAATTAAGCGTGGCATATAGCTTTTACTGCTTGCTTATTTAATGAATGCGGCCAAGTCCTGGCTGCCTATTGAAGTATTTAATACCATGCCTGAGGCGTTTATAAATGCGTATGGCTGGCAAAGTCCGCTCAGTGCTGGGCAGTTACAATTATTTTACAACTGGCTGGAGTTAGCTTATTGCTATTTGGTGTGCTTAATATTGACCGTTGGAAAACAACATGGATTGCGGGTTTAGCCATTGCAATTGCAGTTTTGAGCCAGTTTGTAAGGCGGCTGCAATTTACGCTTTCACCTTATTTTAGCGATTTGTTTTTTTGCTAATAACTATCAGGTGTATTTTCCGGTATTTCTTTTGATAAGTGCGATATTAACGGGGTATGTACTTTGTCGTTAATACCTTAGTAACCACCAATGTGCCGATTACTTATATAAAGTATGTGCACAACTTGGTGCTGCTTTACTAGTTATTGGCGGCATATGGTTAGCCATTGATTTTAAAGGTCAGTTTGGCAAATTTTTTAATTTAAATGGCGGCGGTATTAGCTATTTAATTGGCTTAAATTTATGTGCCCTAGCGGCTATACAGTATATTTTTGCTGATAAATATAATGGCCCTATTACACGTGCTCTTTTATATGCCTGTAAACATGTTACCGCTTTGTATGTTATTCAGTGGGTGCTTATTTGCTGGTTTATGGGTGTGTTTGGTTATCATACGCAGTCGCTTGTGCCAACCTTGTGCCTAATGGCGCTTATGAGTTTACTCACTTTTGCAATACACAAAATGTATTTGCAAACTAAGTTAACCCTACTTGGTTTTAAGCAAAAATCTAAACGTGCAGCATAAACTGTAAAGGGGCTTTACGGACGCTGATTTGGGTGCCCTAGCTTGCTTTTATTGCGTCAATAACGCTATGCATACGCTTTGCTAACGGCCTATTTCGGTGATGGCATACATAAATATTTTCGCTAATCGGTTTGGTTAAATGATGCGTTTTAATAAGCGCAGGTTTATTAAAAGCACTTACTGCGTGTGCGGGTAAAACCGTAAAACCGAGCCCTAAACTTACCGGCTCTAGTATTAAACTTATTTGGTTAGAAAACCCCGTGCGCTTAATTTGATCAACATGTTCAAACTCACTGTAGTTTTCGCTAAGTAAAAGCTGCGCGTGGTGTTTTGCATCGGGGTGGCTAATAAAACCCAGTTCATTTAATGCGCTCCATGTTGGATTTTTTATTGCGGCCGGTGTTACCAATAGTAAAGGTTCTTGGCCTATTTTATGGCTAGTAACTTCGCTAAGGGTAGGCGCTTGAGTTAAAAAGCCAATATCGGCACTATGATTGGCCACCGCTTGTTCAACATTGGTATTTGGAGCAAAGCGGTAATCTATAATAAGCTTCTTGTGCTCTACTTGCAGTGCTAATAGTTGATTGTAAAACTTTAGCCCGCAACTGCCTGGCGACTGTATTTTTACTAAACCGCTGTAAGGTGAATCATCTTTTAATTGCTGCTCTAAAAACTGCCATTCTTTTAATAATAAGCTGCCTTGCTGATACAAGTTTTGCCCCTGAACGGTAAGGGTAAATTGTTTACCGTGGCGCTCAAGCAAGGCGCAATCTACTTGCTGCTCTAACTTTTTTATATGTTGGCTTACGCCTGACTGGGTCATATAAAGGCGCTCGGCGGTTTGGGTAAAATGGTTTACCTCAACTAAAGTACAAAACGTGTTTAACCATGTAGGATTTATCATTACAAAACATACTCAAAATGATGATTAATGATAATTTTACTTAATGTTGGTCGGTTCGTAAACTAATTCCATCAACTAAACATAGTTAAGTAGGAGTATTTATTATGAGTCATACATATCCACGTAGTTTTTCGCACATTGGTATTTCAGTACCGGATGTTGAAAAAGCCGTAGAGTTTTACACTAAGGTGATGGGCTGGTACACCATAATGGAGCCGACTGTGATCACTGAAGACAACAGCCCAATTGGCGAAATGTGTACCGATGTATTTGGTCCAAATTGGGAAAAATTTAAAATAGCGCACCTTTCAACAGGCGACCGTGTTGGGGTAGAAATTTTTGAATTTAAAGACCAAGAAAACCCTAAAGACAACTTTGAATACTGGAAAACCGGTATCTTTCATTTCTGTGTACAAGACCCAGATGTTGAAGGCTTAGCGGATCGTATTGTTGCTGCAGGTGGTAAAAAGCGTATGCCAGAGCCACGTTACTACTACCCTGGCGAAAAGCCGTACCGCATGATCTACATGGAAGACCCATTTGGTAACATCCTTGAGATTTACAGCCACAGCTACGAGCTTATATACAGCGCAGGCGCTTACTAAACTTAGCTCGTTTAAAAAGTTTAACTATAAACAAAAAGGCCGCAGTATTTATTACTGCGGCCTTTTTGTTCCTAAAAGAATACATTGCCTAGATGTATTAGTGCTGATAACGTGATAAAACAAAACTACTTATAACTTCATATTTTAAATTAAGGACAATAATGAACATTTCATTGGAAGATGTCACCTCTGCTAATTACGAAGAGGTATGCGATTTAGACGTTACCAAAGCGCAACAAGAATACGTAGCGTGTAATATGTGGTCGCTTGTTGAGTCTCATTATAATGTTGGGCATACCTGTAAAGCGAATTAACCTGAACTCTGGATAATAAATCTATCTCAAGCAGCTATTTTCAGCGCTAACTTCGTTGAATTTACTTGCAATAGGCTAGCTATTGACGCGTAATTTCGCCTTATTTTCACTGAAAATCTCTGGCTAGAGAGAATAAGCATGAATATCAATTTTGACTCAATACGTTAGTAAATCCCTTAACCAGAGTTCAGGTTATTTAGCAAAATAATAAGCCTGTAGGCTTTTTTATGTGGGTGTAAGAAACCCCTACAAAGGTTTCTATTTGGCGTTTTATGGTAGATAAACATCATCAAAATAAAGGTATTGGCCGCCAAGCATTATTCATGGCAATTGCAGAGATTAAAACGACTTCTAAGCTTGAACAAATCGAGATTTGTTATAACCCGCAAAACCCTGTTGCTAAGGATTTTTATTCTAGTTTTGGGTTTGAAGAAGTTGGCCTAGATGAAGACGATATGTTAGCCATTATTAATATAAAAAGTTAACCCAATTTTGTTTAGCGCGTTGCTTATTGCCATAAAAATTAGTGCTTAGTAAGGTGTGGAGGATGTTGCAGTGCTAATTTTTTTAGCTGTGTAATGCATGAAAGCGCTAAGTCATGATATTCATCGTCACTATACAATATTTCGTTTAGCAGATTAATAGATTGTATGAGTGCATTGTGCGCAGCACTTTGTTCGCCTAAAAAGTGAAGTGTGGAATAAAGGCGCTCTGTAAGTGAGGTAATTTGTACTACTTGCTGTTTGTTTGCACAATTATACATTTGAGCTAACAAGGACGCACTTTCAAGTGCACACCCCAAGTACGGCAATGCTTGTGCAAATTGGTATCGTTTAAACAGCGCTTCGCCACTTAGCTGCGCGTTTTGAATATCTATAATTGCTTGTTCTGGTTGACATAAAACATGTTGTTTGTGTCGAGCACATAAAAAAGGTAAGGCCATGGTACGTTCCATATCTGTATATTTTTTAAGACTGTAAAACAGAAACTCCAAAACATCAAATGATAATTGTTTTTATTTGCATTTGTGGGTTTAAAGCAGTTTGTTGTGTATACTAACTTCATTGTTTTGATTCTTATTTTTATAAAAACCGATATGAAAAACCCATTTTTAGCACTTGTTTTATTCAGTGGATTATCAGGCTGCAGTATAAACACAGTATCAGTATCTCAAAGTTCATCCTTGTATAATTACGGGCTTTATAACGCAAATGGCCAGCGAGTTAATTCAATATTGTCAGAGTCCACGCTTTTGAATGCCGATGTTGTTTTAGTTGGTGAGTGGCATACACACCCCGGTGTGCACTTATTTCAAGCTGAGCTATTTCAGCAATTAAGCACGCAAAATAAGCCTATTGCTCTATCGCTTGAGCAATTTAGCCGCGCTGATCAGCAAACACTAAGCCTTTACCTTGAGAGTAAAATAGGTGAACAATACCTAATTGATAATACTAAGGCTTGGGCTAATTATAAGAGTGATTATCGTGCGTTAGTGGAATTGGCGAAGATGCAAAATAGCGATGTAATAGCTGCAAATGCGCCTAAGCATATTGTTACCTGTATTGGTCGCCAAGGTATTAATTATATTAATAAGCTCGACGCACAGCAGCGTAGTTTTATTGCAAAAGAGATAGATATTTCTCCAAGCCTTTATAAAGAACGCTTTATGCAATCCATGCATCATGGAACGGCGAGTAAAAACGAAAAACTATACGCCGCGCAAGTTACTTGGGACGAAACCATGGCTGAGTCTATCGTTAACTATATTAGTCAAAATAAGGGCACGCAGGTTATACATTTAGCCGGTGACTTTCATGTGAGAAATGGTGAAGGCATAGCGCGGGTAATTAAGCGAATTGCCCCAGAGCTTAATATTGTATGGATATCGCCAGTATCAAAAGTACAATCTGAGCAAAGTGGTTATCAATTAGAAGTTAACGCTTTGCCTGCTCGCTATGTGCAAAAAGCACATCAACAAACTGCATTTAAAGCGTTAGCTAAACGAGGCGAGCAAACAGCCTGCTTATAAAATAACGACATAGTTAGTGAATTTCTTAAACAGGGCTCAGGTTAACTATGTCGTCATGTATTTAGTTTATTTACTTCGAGCTTGGTTGGTTAGCTCAACCAGCGCTTTACGTATCTCTAATGGGCTATCGCACTCGTTCGCAAAATTAATAAAGTAATTACGCTTGTGGCTTTGTATATAAAAGCCTGTGGGTAGTAGGCCGCTCATTATTGGGGTGTTATCGGCTACGTTATAGTGCTGCATTAATATCAGCGACATAGCATCTTGATGATCTTCATTCATATGAGTGATCATGGTTTGCTGCTGGCTTTCATCCCATTTTTTAGGCTGAGCTTGCCACTCGTTTTGCTCAAGCCAAAATATTTTTCCAAAACCGCCAATATAACGCACCCGCACTACATCTAATTGCCAAAGCTGAAAATCATGCGCATTGCGATAGCTTGCAGCCTCAGGGTACAAAGCTATATATTTATCAAGTAGCACTTCGCTTTGCTCTTTTGCCACAATAGAGCCATCACCTACGAGTGTTACTCGCCCATGTTCGTTTTGATCGCCATAATCGGCGGCATCAAAAATAGTCAGACTCATGCGTGAGTCCTGTTTTAAATTTTTGGTGTGCTGAGCTATGTCACTAATAAAAAAGTAGATGCGGCCTTGTTCGTCACACATATAAGGTGTAACAGAGCCAAACGGATAGCCGCGTAAATTATTTGAAATGGTCGACATTACGCCGGCATGGGTTTTAAAAACGAGCGTGCGTGCGTCGTTTAATGCTTGTTCTCTCATGAAAACTCCTGACGTTGAGAAAAAACCATGGGCGCATCGTTATAAGGATGAGGGTTAACGTGCAATTTCATGGCGTACATTTGTTGTAAGTTTTGTGCTGTTAAAACGGTATTTATAGACCCGCTTTGCAGCACTTTTTGGTTGTGTAATAAGATAGCGTTGGTTGCATAAAGGCTTGCTAAATTAAGATCGTGTATAGCAATAATGGCGCTGTTTCCTTGCTCTACAAAGGTTCTAACACAGCTAAGTAAGGTATGTTGATGACGCATATCTAGCGCTGATGTTGGCTCATCGAGTAACATTAATTTAGGCTCAGTTTGCGCAGTAAAAGCATCTAACTGGGCTAATGTGCGCGCCATATGAACACGCTGTTGTTCGCCGCCCGAAAGCGCACTCATTCGACGTGTTAGGTAATGGGTTAAATCCATAAGTGAGGCATATTTTTGAACTTTATTGGCTTGTGTTTTAAGAGACTCTGTATAGGGATAGCGACCCATAGCAATGAGTTCAAATACACTAAAATCAAAGCCAACATGGTTACTTTGCATCATTACAGCGCGCTTGCTAGCTAATTGCTCTTTAGAAAATGAATGCAAAGGCTTGGTATTAAATAGTATATCTCCCTCAAAGGGATGCATGCCTGCCAAAGTATGCAGTAAGGTTGATTTACCTGCACCATTTTCGCCTATCAGAGCGACAAGTTGTCCTGCTTGGATATTGCCGCTAATATCCTCTAAAACACGATGCGTGTTAAAGCCTATATTGAGGTTGTTAAACGTGATCATGACCAATCTCGCTTATTTTTAATGATCAAATATATAAACAGAGGAGCCCCAAGTAACGCCGTTATAATGCCTATCGGCAGCTCCGCAGGCATAACAACCAAGCGTGCTAACCAATCTGAAAGTAGCAATACAATGACACCTAAAAGCATACAAAGTGGCAGCATATTCCGTAAGTGTGGGCCAACCATGAGGCGTGCGATGTGAGGGACAACTAAACCAACAAAGCCAATTAAACCTGTTAGCGCAACCACCGCACCTACGCCCAATGCAACTAATATAATGACGTATAATTTAAGCTTGCTGGTATCCACTCCTAAGTATTGGGCTTGTGATTCACCGATAAGAAGTAGATTCATTGGCTCTTTTAATCGCCATAGCCCGATAAGACTCAGTAATAGCAAAGGACTCGCCTGTTTTATATTATCCCAGCTTGCACCGCCTAATGAGCCCATGGTCCAATAGTTAATTAACCGCAGTGCGCTGTCATCGGCATAAAAACTTAATAATCCAATAACAGCGAATGCCAATGCATTAATGGCGACACCGACTAATATAAGTGTATTTATATTAATTTGTTTTTGTTGTTTTGAGACTAAATATACCAGCGACGTTACTGATAGTGCGCCCAAAAATGAGGCATAAGGTAAGTAGTGTTGGGCGTTAAAATTAAATTGTGCACTAAGGGCAATAAAAGCAACCGCGACCATTGCAGCGCCTGCGCTTATACCAATAATAGAAGGATCAGCAAGCGGGTTACGACACAGCGCTTGAGTTGCAGCTCCTGTTTGTGCAAGTACTAAACCCACCATCACTGCAAGGACAAAACGAGGCAGGCGTATTTGTGTAACCACATTGATTTGTAGCGCATCAAATTGACTAAAATGTTCAGGAGCTAGCCATGCAATCGCTAAACGCCAATCCCACCCTGCCGCTCCATAGCCTATGCTAAGTAATGCTAAAGCAAAAATGCAGCCATAACTTAATAGCATCCACTTATGCGGATTACTCAGTGTTATGGCGTTAAAACGATTCAAAGTTAACGTGCTCATAAGCGTGTTTTATACTCATGCAATGCTTGAATCGCAGTAGCAATACGCGGCGATATGCCCAGTGAAAGTAAGCTGTCCATGACCAGTAATTGACACTCTTGCGCTGCTTTTAATAAGCGAAGTGTAGGCTGTTTACAAAAGGCTTGTTTCCCACCAAGGCTTTGCACAACATGCGCTGGCGCCACTAAAAAATCGGGCTGATTTACAGCCAGTACTTCACTGTTAATTGCTTTAAAGCCTGTATGCGTAGCAGCTATATTGGTAATGCCCGCATAGTTAAACAGTAAGTTGGGCACCGTTTCTTGTCCTGCTGCGACGAGCCCACGCTCATTAGCTGAAAGTAAAAACAAAGCGTTATGAGTCTGTGTTTTTGCTTTAGTAGGTAACGATTTTTTTATTTTAGTAATTAGGTTTTGAGCTTTTAGGTTTGCATCTAAATCACTACCAAGGTGCTTAATTAGCGCAAGTAGTTCATTTACAGAAGTCGGCTTTTTATAGTGAATAACCTTCACTCCGGTCGCTTCTATTTGCTTGAGCGCCTGCTCTCTTCCTGCACCTTCAAGTGCAAGTAACGCAGTTGGATGCATTGAAAGCACTCCCTCAGCGGCTAGATCTCGATAGTAGCCTACCTGTGGCAATTGTGTTGCTTGTTGCGGATACATACTCGATTGGTCAACCGCTACTAAACTATTTTGTTTTTCTAGTGCGTAGATTATTTCAGTTAATGTGCCGCCAGCACTGATCACACGCTCTTTAGCGAGTGCTGATTGAGTGGCTAAAGCCAGAAAAAAAATTAGGTACTTCATAACAAACTCCGATTTTATTTTTTAGTATTATAACCACTTTAATCTAAATGAAAATGATTATCATAATTAATTGATCTTATTTTGGGTTAGTTGTAACATTTAAAAGTAAATAATAACTATTATCATTTGGAGTGGAGATGAATCCCTTTTCTTTTAAATTTACAGCATTAGCCTCTTTGTTAATTAGCTCTGGTAGCGCACTGGCCGAAAATATTATTGACGATCATATTGTGGTTAGTGGTTCTCGCTTTGAACAAAAGCTAGAAGATGTAACTGGCTCAGTAACGGTTATTACCGAACAAGATATTGAGCGTCAACTCGCTGTAGATTTACAAACGATGTTTAAATATGATCCAAGTATCTCAAGTACTGGCAGTGGCGCAGGCGCGCAAACATTAACTGTACGGGGTGTTGGTGGCAATAGAGTTGTTTTTATTAAAGATGGAAGACGCACAAACGATGGCTACGCTGGCGGCGGCGGTTATTTAGTGGGTCGAAACTACTTTGATGTTGCTGGTGTTAAACAAGTTGAAGTTGCAAAAGGGGCGGCATCATCGCTATATGGTTCTGATGCACTAGGGGGAATTGTAGTAATAACAACTAAAGATCCAAGTGATTATTTAGTGGATCAACAAAGCTTGGTAAAAGTAGCGTTAGGCTACCAAGGCCAAAGCAATCAGGTTGCTGCTGATATTACAGCAGCAAAAGATTTAGGTGACTTTGCTATTAGCGCTGTTTATAGCCATCGCGATAGTGAAGAAGTACAAAATTACGTTGAAAATTTACCAGGTTACGATGCCCGCTCGGACGCTTTACTACTTAAAGTTGAGCAAAAATTTGATGAAAAACGAACCCTTAAGTACACCTTAGATTACTTTAACCAAACGACAGAGCAAGTAATCACTCCATCCATTCAAGAAACCGAAGACGAAGATACAAATATCTCATTTGCACTCGATTATGATTCAAATATGGCAACAGCCATATTTGATAAATGGTATGGGCAACTATCCTATAGTCGTTACGAGCAACAAAGTGACCAAATAAGCGCGGCTAGAAATTACATTGATTATAATGACTACGGGTTTGAGCAAGATATTTTAGGCCTAAAAGCGGTATTTAATAAGGAAATTAAAGGAGAAAATACCAAGCATGAATTTGTTTATGGAATCGATATTGATTTATATGATACAACACGACCACGCTTAAAAACCCGTGTATTAAATGATGGTACTGTTGATTTTACGAATGAAAAACAAAAAGCATTTCCTGGCGCCGATACTTCTTTAGTTGGTGTATATATGCAAGACAGTATTAAATTTAATGAGACTGATTGGTCGTTAGTTGCGGGTATTCGTTACGATTATTATGCACTTGAAGCTAAAAAAGATGCGCTATACGCTGACACCGAGCTTGATGATATTACCGAATCTGCGTTTTCACCAAAGCTGGGTGTGATTTATCAGGTAGACGATAATTTATCTTGGTATGGGCAATATGTTCGAGGCTTTAAAATACCGCCACACGACCAAGCCTATCAAAGCCATGGTGTTGAGCCATTTTATCAAATATTACCAAACGCAGATTTAGACCCTGAAAGCAGTGACTCATTTGAGATCGGATTAAGATACGCAAGTAGCGATATTAGTGTAAATCTAAGTACCTTTTATGCTGCCTATGATGACTTTATCGAAACGGCAATTGCGGGTGTTGAACCAACTTATATTCCTAATGTAAATAAAACATTTTACCAATACCAAAATATTAGCGAAACCCAGATCAGCGGTGTAGAAGCTGGTATTGCTATGTATGTTACCGACGATATTTTATTAGAGGCCAATGTTGCTTACGTAGATGGTGAAAACAAAGACTCTGACCAGCCACTCACTAGTATTAGCCCGTTAAATGGTTCTATATTGGTAAGCACTGAGTTTGGCAATGTTAATTGGACCGCTGCTTGGCGTTTAGCTAAGGCGCAGTCTGATGTAGTACTTGATACTAATGGTAATAAAACAACACAAGGTAACGGTTATGGTGTTGTTGATTTATATGCAAATTATCAGTGGCAAGCATGGCAAATGAATGTAGGTTTACTTAACCTACTCGATAAAGAGTACGTACCGTTTGAACTTATTGCTGGTCAATCCAAAGGCACTGATTTTAGCCAATATAGCCAACCAGGACGTAATGTTTCGGCTCGGATAAGCTATCAGTTTTAATTAATATTAAAAGTTGTGTATATACCAATCAGCATAAATATCTGAATAATTTAACGGATTGAATTTTTCTATGTCTAAGCTGATTGGTATATAAAGCACTAAAAACACTGCGTATTGCGCCATAGTGTAAAGGGGGTTTACGCCCCGTGATCTTTGTACTGCTCATATCTTTCAATAACACTATTCATACATTTTCAAAAGAGTGCGCTTAAATCAATATTGGTTTACTAAAGGCACTTAAGGCATGCGTATTCAACACCAGAAACCTAAGCTAATTATAAAAAGGAGGTATTAGCTCGAACAGGTTACGTCACTCATATCGAAAGTATGCGTTAAACCAGCAGGATCTTTATTAATTACTATTAGGTTATTCTTTTCAATGTAAAAAGTGTATTCGCGCATCCAATTGAGTTTAGCAATTTGTTTTAGCTCATAACGGCCAAATGCTAGCGGGCAATTTAAATATACATAATGGTAGGCTTTCCCCATCGCGCCAGGGTCTGCGGTGTAAATATAAATAGTACGATCAGTAAACGTGCTTTGTTTATGAATATAATCAGGGGTTGATAATGAAGAACCATTGAATAAAATCCCTAAACACAAAAAAGGAATTTGTATTACACCGACTAATGTAAGAATGATAAAGAACAACCACTGAGCGATTTTATTTTTAATTATGCTTTTAATTTTTTCAGATTTGGCGAGCAGTAATATTAAACCTGTAATTACCAACACCAATTTTATATAAAGTAAATTATGGCTTAATGTATCCATAAGCCTTGGAGAGTGCCAATTTAAACCCCAAAGCGCTCCACCATGCATACTCTCCAGAAAGGGTAACAATAAACATGCCGTAATAAGAAAGATAATTAACGAGACATTATTGCTGCTTTTATCCATTGATTTTTGTCCTTTAATCTAACCGGAGTCGCTGTATTTTTAGTGTAATATTTATAACATAATTTAAAATGCAGCGTACCTAAAATGTTATAAACAAGATAGCTACCTAAAAAAGTAAAAGTATCTTTAAAGATGGTAAGCAGCTACTTATTATCCAAAAAAAAGCGCCTTAACCACTACATTAAGACGCTTTGGATGAAAAACTATAAATAACTAGACGTTAAAAATGCTGGGTGTATAGTCACTTTCAACGCGGTTAAAATTATCACTACCTAAGCTAAGTTTTAGCTCACCCTGTTGCTCAAATTGAGGTTTTTTGGTCACGATATTAACTGTACCGCCGGGCTCTGAGCGGCCATAAAGTGCGGAGCTTGGACCTTTTAATACTTCAATGTACTCAATGTTTGATACATCACGAGGGCCGCTGAATCCGCGTCCACCGCTAAAACCATTAATTAAGTAACCCGATGGCATGTTTTCGTTACCCAATAATCCACGAATCGAAAAGCTATCCCATAACGCGCCACTGTTATTTTTACGTGAAATACTGGCAGAAAAATCCAGCGCATCTTGTAATTGAGTTATTCCTTTTTGATCAAGTACTGCGTTATCGAGGGTTTCGATTGATTGTGGCATTTGCTTTTGAGGAATATCGCCTCGGTAAGCTTGTTTATATGTAACCGCAATTTTCTCTATTGGTTGACTTTGGGCAATGCTTTGTGCGCTTGCACTTAAGCAGGCTAAGTAAATTAATAAGTACTTCATAAAATGCTTTTAGTAATGTTATGTTATAACTCAAACTACAGCATTTGTTACTTTATAACAAAATGTTTTTTGCGCTCTATGTATGCGTCTAATTTTTACACTAGCGACTATGCAGCTATCACGTTAAGATGGGTAAAAATAACACAATAAGAACAATATAATGTTAACAAAAACAAATGCATTAATTTACTTTTTAGCGTTTAGTAGTGGCTTTAGTATTATGGGAATAGAGCTATTAGGTGGGCGCATTTTAGCGCCTTACTTTGGCAGTAGTGTACATATCTGGGGCAGTATTATTACTGTATTTATGCTTAGCTTATCATTTGGGTATTTACTGGGGGGTAAGCTGTCTATTCGTCATCCTTCGTTGACCAAATATGGGTTAATCTTTTTAGTTGCCAGTATTATGGTACTACCCATTGCTTTGTTTGCTGAGCCAATTATGGCATTTATTTTTTCGCATATTGAAGACAGTCGCTATGGCTCGTTACTCGCCTCAACCGCGTTATTTTTTATACCCACCATTATTTTAGGCATGATCTCGCCCTACTCCGTACGTTTGCTGGTTACAAACAGTGAGCGCAGCGGCCAAGTGGCAGGTGGCCTTTATTTTGTAAGTACCTTAGGCAGCGCACTGGGCACCATTATAACCTCTTTTTATATGGTATTGGCGTTTGATGTTAACGCGATTATTTTAGGTTTTGCTGGTGTATTAGGCACGCTTGGGCTAATTGCTATTACCTTTGACAAACTTAAAGTACGAGAGGCCGTTTATGCTTAAGTTTAAATCCCTGTTTGTTTGTATTACGGCGCTACTGTTTTCATCATACAGTGCAGCTAATGTTGTGCATAAAGAGCGCTCCTTGTATCGAAATCTACTTGTTGAAGAAACTGGCGATTTACGCTGTTTAAAGTTTGATGAAAAAACCCGACAAAGCAGCCAAAGTTGCATGTACATTAGCGACCCTAAAAAACTCGTGTTTAACTACACTAAGCTGGCTTTTTCTAGTTTGTTACTGATTGATAACCCTAAAAAAGTGCTCATTATTGGTTTAGGTGGCGGTACGCTTTCTAATATGATTCATGAGCTATACCCAAAGGCACACATTGAAAATATAGAAATAGACCCTGCGGTAATTAAAGTGGCGCGCGATTATTTTAACTTTTTAGAAACCGATAACGTAACTGCTAAAGTGCAAGATGGGCGTATTTTTATTAAACGTGCGGCGCTTAAAAAACAGCAATTTGATTGGATTATTTTGGATGCGTTTAATGGCGACTACATTCCTGAGCACTTACTCACAAAAGAGTTTTTTGAAGAGATAAAAAGCGTATTAGCCGAAGGCGGAATTGTTGCTGCTAACACGTTTTCATCAAGTAAACTCTATGAACATGAGTCGGCAACCTATCATGCAGTATTTGGCGATTTTATTAATGTAACAGCCAATAATAACAGTAATCGTATTATTTTGGCTGGTTATAGCAATATCCCTACAGAGCAACAAATAGCACAGCGGGTGACGCAGCTAGCTCCGTTACTTGCTCCTTATGGCGTAGATATAAAGGCAATTAGCCAGCGTATGTTTTTCACTAAAGATGGTAAAGATTGGCCAAGTGATACTAAGGTGCTGACAGATCAATACTCTCCAGCTAATTTACTTAATTTTTGATTGCTATTACATGGTCACTTATATCCGGTGGCCATTACTTATTAAAAAGATAATATTTTAAGGAAGCGATAATGCACATTCACTTTATTATTCATGAACATTTTGAAGCGCCAGGCGCTTATGAAGCTTGGGCTAAAATGAATGGTCATACGCTGTCTTAAACCGTATTTATTTAGCTGAACACTTACCACAACATGCTGATGATATAGACTTTTTAATTGTAATGGGCGGGCCACAATCGCCCGCTATATAGCTTGCAGAATGCGCCTATTTTGATAGCAAAAAAGAACAAGCCTTTATTGCCAGCATGATCACGGCAAACAAATTGGCAGTGAGCTTAATGTGGGGCATTGGCATAACGATATGCCAGGCTGACTACTACAGCCAGTATTATTGCCAATAGCGAAGGTTGTCCAAGGCAAATAGTCGCTTATAGCGATTTAGTCTTTGGTTTTCAATGCTACATGGAATTGACCACCGAGGTGGTTACCCTCCTCATTGCCAACGATGATTTAACCAATGCCCATAATTACCGCTTTGTTGAACAGCCCGAAAAGCTCTTAAGTCATGACTATAGTGAAATGAACAATAAGCTTTATACTTTCTTAGAAAAGCTTGCTGCGCACTATTTATCAAAATAATACTTATTTAACCTGAACTCTGGATAATAAATCTATCTCAAGCAGCTATTTACAGCCACGGCAAGATCATTATAAATTGAACTTATAGAGCAAGTAGCGATCAGATCAAGGCATAATAATTACTTGGTCGCA